>JAFGNK010000205.1 GCA_016927055.1 Methanotrichaceae archaeon
GCAGGCTGCCGCCCAGGAAAGATCGGCCCTGCTCGCCTGCCCCATCCAGGGCTCAACCTATCCCGATCTCAGAGAGAAAGCAGGCAGGTTCGCCAGAGATCTTCCTTTTGATGTCTATCCCGTGGGCGGCGTGGTTCCGCTCATGGAGGCCTACCGGTATTCAGATCTGGTGGATGTGGTGACGGCTGCCAAGAAGGGACTGGGTTCGGGCAGGCCCGTGCATCTCTTTGGCGCCGGGCACCCCATGATCTTTGCCCTCGCGGCAGCCATGGGCTGCGATCTCTTCGACTCTGCAGCATACGCCCTCTACGCCCGGCAGGACCGGTACCTGACTGTGCACGGAACCGGTAAGCTGGCGGAGATGAGCTACCTTCCCTGCTGCTGCCCTGTGTGTCAGGAGCATACCTTAAAGGAGCTTATTGATAGCCCCCAAAAGACCAGGCTCTTAGCCCGGCACAATCTCTACGTCTCACTCCAGGAAATGAAACAGGTTAAAGAGAGCATTCGCGAGGGCTCCCTCTGGGATCTTCTCGAGACGCGCTGCCGGTCGCATCCTCGCATGCTGGACGGCCTGAAGAGGCTCGGCGCAAATCAGCAATGGTTGGAGAGCCTGGACTCGGCCAGCAAGTCCACATTCTTCTACTTAAGCCCCGAATGCGCCGGCCGGCCAGAGGTGATTCGCTACGCCCGCCGCATTGACCGCATCTGTTTGCAGGGCAATGTACTGATCACTGATGATCCCCAGGCAGACACGTCCGGCTACGACCATGTGCTGCACTTCAAGCCGCCCTTCGGCCCCTATCCGCGAGAGCTTTCCGAGACGTACCCCTTCAATGCCGAGGTGCCGGAAGAGGCAGACGATGCCGCAATGAAGCAGGCTCTGAAAAACACAACGGAGCTGATCAGGGCCAATCCTGGGGCGAAGCTTTGCTTCATGCTGAAAAATCGGAAGCTTGAAGAGCAATTAAGGCGAGAGCAAACGAATACTGGTACCATTCAGGGTGAATAAGCGGTCCAAAATCCAATGCCGCATCAGTCATCGCCATAGAGACCCCATTCCACGTCCCGGCGTATGAACTGCTCGTTCATATCGTTTTTCTCATCTACCCAATGCTTTTTCATGAGATCCAATTTTGACTATGACGATGGTTTGAACACAGTAATCCGTCCTGTAAATGACAACCCAGTGATCCTTGACATGGACTTCCCGATGTCGGGCTTTGTCATGACTTAAGACCTCTCCGCATTCCGGATTGGTGCGAAGCTTCTCAAACCGCTTCCTAAGCTGTTCGAACAGCACTTTGTCTTTCCTTTTAATGCGTGATAGTTGATTCTTGACCTCATCAGGAAAGAACAGACTATATGGGTTCTCTGTGGTGGCCTGATCTGGCCTTGGTTTGCTAATACTTCTTTTCCGGACCATACGAAAAATGCTCAAAGGCTGTCTAGAAAAGCATCCAGTTCCTTGGCGCCAGTAACTCGCGTTCCATGATCTCGCTTGTACTGCGTCCATGCTACATCTGTACCCTTCAGGAGAGCTTTGATTTCCTCTTCGGTCTCTCCACGAACAGGCATAGCAGTTTCTTTCATGGTCCCAGCCATAGATGATGCATGGCGAGCTTTGTATAAATAAATTGGCCATAGGTCAATTATTTCTCAGTAGTATCACGTCATCCTATCATCATGGCAATTTTATAGCATTACCAAGAGACTGAATGGCTCATCGAACTCGCGAGTTATCCATAGTCGATTGTATAACTGTCTCAAATCGGTCTAAATCCTCTTCAGTCTATCTCGCAATTCCATAGTTTATGGAACGCAAGGTTTACAATTCACCAATATCTATTTATCGATAGCAATAAACGCAAAAAGCAAAGCCACAATCCGTCGCGCACCATCCTGGGGTTTGAGTCGGAAAGTATCGTTATAATAATATCTTGCAATTTAGAGCGTATCGGAAAAAGAGGTGATGGATTACAGGTTACATGCACTGCTTGAAGCTGGGATCAGCCCGTGTACCCCAGTTCATTGGCCTTGGCGAAAGCCTCATTTGCTTCAGTGGTACGATTGAGAGCCTGAAGTGCTTTGCCTTTGTTAAACCATTGTGTTGCTTCGTCGGGAAATAGCTCTATAGCCTTATTGTATGCCTCGATGGATTCATCATATTTGCCCAGCTTTAGAAGAGCATTGCCTTTATAGCGCCAGGCGTATCCACCTTTCACCCCTAATTCAATGGCTTTATTAGCTGATACGATGGCCTCGTCGTACCTACCTACTTCAATGAGGGAGTTAGCTCTATTAAGCCAAGGCAAAGAAAAATTTGGATCCAACTGAATAGCAGTATTAAGTGCCTTAATAGACTCGTTATACTTACCTAACGCAGCGAGAGCGAAGCCTTTGACATTCCAGGGGTTGGCAAACGTAGGATCTAGCTTGATGGCTTCGTTGGCGGCGGCAATGGATTCGTTAAATTTACCTTGGTTTGCGAGATCCAAGCCCATTTTACACCAATCTTTTGCGGTGTCCTGCCCTAATGCTGATGCGCATAAGACGGTTAAAGTTATCATGACTGAGATGAGTTTAAAGCTCATATAATTCCTCTAAACAAGTAATGTCATCAATGATAGTTATAAATATTTGGTCGTGGCATTCTTGGTGATGGAGCGTGATGAAATTGGATCGGTCAAAAGCATACATACTCAAGTTGTTACTGATACTGTTTCTCGTCATCGCTATCAATGGTGCTTCTGATGAAAAATATGCGCTAAATGGAAGCATAGGGAAATATGCAAAAGGAGATGGAATAGGCATCTATCTTATGCAATCGAACAATAACAACATTGCAGAAAATTCTGTAATAGGTAACAGGGTAGGTATTTACCTGGTCATGTCCAATGACTCCACCATCGAGGAAAACATTGTGAGTAATAACAGAGAATATGGTCTTTTTCTCGAAGACTCAAATGGCAATATTATTGCTCGCAACCGCATTTATCGTAATGTCTATAGTGGTATCTCTATCTGGGATTCACAAGATAATTTAATCGCATATAACAATGCTACCTCTAATAGTGATGGTATCTCTATTTGGGACTCCGATAGCAATAACTTATCACCTTAACTTCCTTGCATAGGGAATATCTCTAATCCAAGTTTTGTCTCAATATCTTTTATTTTTTTTGGAACTTCCATAACTCGTCC
>JAFGNK010000004.1 GCA_016927055.1 Methanotrichaceae archaeon
TCAGGTGACCCCTATTGCAATTACTCTTAATCCACTCTGATTTCATCGAGTTTGAGGCCAAGCGGCCCACCAAGATGGCGGAACAGATCGATGACTCGGCCAAGAAAGGCCGGCTGGAAGAAGCCCTCTGCGCCTTCATTGCCGTGGAGAAGTTCGATGAGGACGACCCGGAGGCAGTCATAGCCGAGGGAGCAAAGCAGATCGCCGATGTGGCCGGCCAGGTCAAAGCCGCCCGCATCATGCTCTACCCCTACGCCCACCTCAGCGCAGAGCTTTCCACTCCCGCGACAGCCGTTAAAATCCTCAAAGGCATGGAGGAGACCCTTGCCCCTGATTTTGAGGTCATGCGCGCCCCCTTCGGCTGGTACAAGGCATTCACCATCAGTTGCAAGGGCCATCCCCTCTCCGAGCTGTCCAGGTCCATCCGGCTCGGGGAAGGAGAGGTCGTCTCCGAGGCCCTCAAGTCGGAAGCCAAGGCCGTATCCTACTGGAAGGTGCTCGACCTGGACGGCAACATGATTGATGCCGACAAGTTCGACTTTACCGGCCATGAGAACCTGCAAAAGTTCACCAACTACGAGATCTCCAAGGCCAGAGCCGTGGACAAGGTCCCGCCCCACGTAGAGCTGATGAGACGCTTGGAGCTGGTCGATTACGAGCCCGGCTCCGATCCGGGCAACATGCGCTTCTATCCCAAAGGCAGGCTGGTCAAGTCGCTGCTGGAGAACTACGTGCTGGACAGGGCTTCCGATATGGGCGCCATGGAGGTGGAGACTCCCATCATGTACGACATGGAGCACCCCACCCTCAAGAAGTACCTGGACAGATTCCCGGCCCGCCAGTATCAGATCGAAGCCGACAAAAAGAAGCTCTTCCTGAGATTCGCGGCCTGCTTCGGCCAGTTCCTCATGGGCCACGACATGAACATCTCTTATCGGTCCATGCCCCTCAAGATGTTCGAGATCACCAGATACTCCTTCCGGCGCGAGCAGCGCGGTGAATTGGTGGGCATCCGCCGCCTGAGGGCTTTTACCATGCCCGATATGCACACCCTGACCCGCGATATGAAATCGGCCACGGAGGAATTTAAAAAGCAGTACCTGGCCAGCATCTCCCTCCTTAAAGAGGTGGGCATCGATCTGGCTGACTACGAGGTGGCCATCCGCTTTACCAAGGACTTCTACAACGAGAACCGCGAGTTTGTCGAGGGCCTGGTGGACATCGTCAAGAAGCCCGTGCTCATCGAGATGTGGGACGAGAGGTTCTTTTACTTCGTGCTCAAGTTCGAGTTCAACTTCGTGGACACCCTGGACAAGGCCAGCGCGCTGGCTACCGTGCAAATCGACGTGGAGAACGCGGAGCGCTACGACATCACCTATGTCGATGAAGCTGGAGAGAGACAGCGGCCCATTCTGCTGCATTGCTCCCCATCCGGAGCCATCGAGCGGGTCATGTATGCCCTTTTGGAGAAAGCGGCCCGCCTCTCCGAGGAAGGCAAGCTTCCCATGCTGCAGACCTGGCTCTCGCCCACGCAGATCAGAATCATACCCGTGGCCGAGAGGCACCAGGCCCGGGCACTGGAGATCGCGGCCGATCTGGGATTCCGGACGGACATCGATGACCGCGACGAGACGGTGGGCAAGAAGATCCGCGATGCAGGCCGGGAGTGGATACCCTACGTAGTGGTGATAGGAGACGAGGAGCTGGAATCAGGCAAGCTCTCCGTTACCATTCGTGCCGACTCCACGCCCAAGTCTCCAGCCAAGTCCAAGATGACTGTGGAATACCTGCGCCGAAGAGTCACTACCGAGACCGCGGGCAAACCCTGGCGCAGACTGCCCCTGCCCCTCAAGCTCTCCGAGCGGCCCAAGTTTATTTAAATTAAGGAAAAAAAGCAGCAAGACGCGAGAATAGGCGCAAAGCCGATGCCTGTGACACGGTGGCTTAGACCTCTTCTTTTTTCTTTCTTTCATTGATTGATCGATTCCGTTATCTTACTGAAATCGACCATAACCATTATTAATGATTAATTTCTATCACTTGTTTAGAGTTGATCGAAAGTGACACCAATTACTGAACAGCTAATTGCCGTAATTATCTTTGGCTTGGCCACATTTATTCTACCTACCGTTCTCAACAGGTTCGCGAATTCTCGAAGCCAACCCAGATAATTGAAATCTCATTAGAAGGCAAAATTTAAATAGTACTATCTGTACTAAAATACGAGAATGAAGGTATGACATGCGAAGGCATAGCATGCGAATAGCAATAAAATTGGGACTTTGCAGCCCATCAACGCCAATTCAAAGCCTTGCGAAATACCCCCATGTATTAATCAGTACTTTGAATTATTTGATGGTGTCGCATCTGAGGATTTATTGAGGGAATATTTTGAACAAAAACAATAAATTTTTAACTATTATAGTCTTAGTAGGAATAATAATAGTTATTATCGGTTTGATAATCAGAATGTCATATGGTGAAGAATTAGCACTGCTTCTGACTCCGATATCATTAGCAGTTCTAGTTTTTGCATCAATGTATTTTCAGGGCATACCAATAGACATTGAATCGTCTTTTGGCCAATCTGTGAAAAAAGTCCCACATTTTGTGTCAGAAGATGGTAAGAGAAGGTCTATCCCAAAGGAATGGAGGTTAAACTTACTCGACAATGTTCTTGATAAAAAAAGGGATAAAATTAGGGCAATATGCGGAGAATGTAATAATATTGATTCAATCAGGTATGCTTTGGAAAGAGGATTCCCTGTGGAACTTATATGTGGCCCATCTGTTAAAGATAAAATAACAAGATCAAATATAAAGAATTTACTGGAAAAATATCCGAACATATTTAGTGTGTATATATTAGATAAGCGGCCTAAAAATCATTCCACATTATTGGGAAATAATATATTGTTAGAATCGATTCATAGATACGATGTTGAATATGATAAAGCAGTCTTAATTGAAAATGCTAACGAGCATCATGTTACACATTTCATTTCTCAATTTGAACTCAAGAAGCCAAAAAGTAAAGCAACAATCCCAGATCTAGAAAAATTAGGTTTATATAGCGAGGAGGAAATTACAGGTGATTCTTGACCCAAATTTATTTCCAGCTCTCTTAGTAGGGAGTGTTGCAGGAGCTGGATTAACACTTACTGGGGCTGATTTTTTAGTATCATGCGTGAAGCGCCATATAGATGATGAATTGCTAAACAACACAAATATGCTATCGATGCACACCGCGCTTCGGCCGCTCATGATTGCCACTCTCTCAACAGTCATTCTATTTCTGCATTCAGGTTTGGTATTTATTGCATACCCACTTTCTAATCAGAACATCCTTTTTCTATCACTTGTCTTTTTCCTTGCTTCAATTATAGTGTTTCTTGCCAGCTGTTTGAGATTTGGCATTCCGCACATTTAGGATGGAGATTTCAGCAATTCTTGAGTGGAAGAAATACAATAGAATTATCTGAATAGGGATTTACCTCTCCAGCTCAGCCATTGGGTACCTGTCCACACCCAGCCCGCCCGGTACGTAGAAGACCCGTCCCAAATCGCTGTAGTAGTTGCCCATGCTGCCGTTATCCCAGCGATTGCTCTGCCCCATATCATAGGCATTATAGCCGTTATCGATAAGATGGTTGGAAAAGAGCAGATTCCAGCCGGTGGAAAAAGAGAGATAGATGCCGTATCCGTTCTCCTTTGCCGTATTATTTTGCAGTGTGTTATTGCTGCTGTGAGTGGCTAGCTGCAACCCCTTGGCATTGAAGGAAACGTTGTTGCCTTGCAGAGTGTTGTCATTGCTATCATAGGAGAGATAGATGCCTCGCGAATTGTCCGATGCCGTGTTTTCCCGGATGAGGTTTTCCCGGGAGCTGTCCAGATATATCCCTGCATCCTTGTTGCCCACGGCATTGTTCTTCGCGATCAGGTTTTTGTTGCTGGACTCGGATAGCGAGATGCCGTACCAATCGTTGTAGAAAATGTTGTTGCCCCGCAAGGTGTTGTTGCTGCTGGATCTCAGCGATAGGGAAGTGTCACCGTTGTCCATCAGATCGTTGTCTTGAATGACGTTGTCTCGAGAATAGGCCAAAAAGATGCCGCAATCGCTCTCTTCATTGATGTTGTTATCCCGGATATTATTATTGGCAATAATATTTCGCTCGGATGCATAGAGAGTTATGCCGTTGGTGTTGTTGTTTATATCATTGAGGGCAATGAAGTTGGAGCGGGAATGATCCAGACGAATGCCGTCCAGGCATCCACTAATAGTATTATTTTCTAGAATATTATTGTCGGAAAGGACATGGATGCCTGTGCGGCGCGTGGTTCTAATATCAAATCCCGATACGCTTGACCCGTCGGCTCCAAGGACTATTGCACTGCCAATTGAGCTCCCGTCCAACAGAGGACGGCCAATGCCCTTCAGGATGACCGTTTTGCTTATGTTCAGGCACTCTCTATAAACCCCGCTCTGAACAGATATTGTGTCTCCGGGGTTTGCCCCATTTACGGCAGCCTGGATGCTCTCACCCGGTCTGACGTCAATTGTGACCGCTCCAGCCAAGGGCGACAAAATTATCAAAGCAATTGCCAGCGCTGCTAAATGCTTTCCTCTATGCTTCATTGCCTCTCCCGTATACTACTACCATGTTTCCAGTCTTAAAACTTACCCAAGTTACCAGAAAAGGAGTTTGCATTTTTTCTTCTCGGTAATTCCTCCCGGAATTCTGGGAAGGCTTTATGACGGCAGCACACCATTCTTGCATACAGATGAAAAAGCAGCCTCGTTTCCTTCCCATGTCCTTGCAGGAAGCAAAAAAGCAAGGAATAGAGCAGTTTGACGTCATTCTCGTAAGCGGAGATGCTTATGTTGATCATCCCTCTTTTGCGGCAGCGATCATCGGCCGGGTGCTCTGGGATAGAGGATACAGCGTGGGCATCATCGCTCAGCCCGACTGGAAGAAAGACGAGGACTTTGGCAAGCTGGGCCGACCGCGCCTCTTCTTCGGCATATCCTCAGGAAACGTAGACTCCCTGGTCAACAACTTAACTGCCAACTTAAAGCGCCGAAGCTCGGATGTCTATTCGCCCGGCGGGGCTCTGCTCCGGCCGGATAGGGCGGCCATCGTTTACACCAACCGGGTTCATGCCCTCTTTCCCGGCGTGCCGATTGTATTAGGCGGGATTGAGGCCAGCTTGCGCCGATTTGCCCATTACGATTACTGGTCGGACTCGGTGCGCCAGTCCATCCTTGCCGACGCACCTGCCCATCTGCTCATCTACGGCATGGGCGAGAAGCCTCTGCTAGAGGTGGCCCTGAGGTTGGAGAAAGGCGAGAGAATTGAGGAGATCCGGGATGTTCCCGGAACCACGGTCAAAGAGGAGATAGGACGCTGGCGCACCGGCCCACGCGAAGACTGCCTGGCCATCCCCGGCTTTGCCGAGGTTTCCACGGACAAGAGAAAATACGCCCAGGCCTTCGCACTGCACTACGGGAGCCAGGATCCTTTTCACGGACGAGCTATCGTCCAGCCCCACCCCAAGACGGTCATCATCCAGAATCCTCCGGCGCGACCTCTGACAACAGAGGAACTGGATGGCATCTATGAGCTGCCCTTTTGCCGGGAAGCTCATCCCTCTTACCGGGATCCCATCCCGGCCTTGGAACCGGTGCGTTTCTCCATCACCAGCCACCGCGGCTGCTTCGGATCCTGCTCTTTTTGCGCTCTCACCCACCATCAGGGCAGGATTGTGCAGAGCAGGAGCGTGGATTCCATCCTGCGCGAGGCGACAAA
>JAFGNK010000206.1 GCA_016927055.1 Methanotrichaceae archaeon
GGCCCCCAGACCGCCACATCAAAGCCCTTCTCCTTAAAGTAGCGGGCAAACCAGGAACCAGTCTCACCCGTGCCTCCCAAAATCAGTATGCTCACCATTATGCCATCGCCTCCCACCCCTTTTTCTTGCTTTTCGAAAATGCGTTCACAAAGGACGCACAAAGCGCCTTTTTTTCAGCGCCTTTCCGTCTGTCTGGCCAGCAAAGCCTCTCGAACCGCTTTTTCCATCACATCCACCGGAGCTTTTTTGCCCGTCCAGATCTCCAGAGCCCTGGCCCCCTGATAGACCAGCATCATAACCCCATCCAGAGCCACTGCTCCGGCGGCGCGGGCATCCTGGAGAAGCTCTGTCTCTCTGTTGTAGACGATATCAAAGACAGCGTGGCGGCTTTGCAAAAGCCTGCCCTCCAGCAGCCGTGGGTCGCCCTCTCCCATGCCCACTGATGTGCAGTTTATTATTATATCCACCGAAGGTACCAGCCTTTCCAGATCACACAGGCAAAAGCCCATAGCACCAACCGAGGCCGCCAGATCCTGGGCCCTCTTTGTGCTGCGGTTCGCGATGGAGATCTCGGCGCCTTCCTGCTCTAAAGTGTAGGCAATGGCCCGCGCCGCGCCTCCCGCCCCAATTATCAGGACGCTCTTGTCCCTGACCTTGACGCCGGCGTCCTGCAATGCCAAAAGTGCGCCCCATCCGTCCGTGTTGTAGCCCGCGATGCCCCTGGACTCAGAGAAGGATACCGTGTTCACCGCGCCGATGGCCTGGGCGAGCGGATCAGGCTGCAAGAAATCCAGCTCCCGCGCCTTTTCCTTCAAGGGAATGGTCAGATTCAGTCCGCTAAAGCCCATGGCAGCGGCCCCGAGTAGGGCGTCTTTCAGATTCACCTTTTTTACGCGAAATGAATGATAGCAGGCCTCTTCACCCAGCGCCCGCAGGGCGGCATTTTGCATGGCTGGAGAGAGGCTGTGCTCAATTGGATCGCCAAAGATTCCGAAGATCTTCATGAGAAGTAATTGCCTTTCCTACCTAAATAATTTACAGGATATACCAGAGAACTCCGCCCACCAGAGCGCCGAAGGCCGTCGCCACCAGATTCACACCGTTGTTGCTCAAAATGCCCCTGCTTTGCAGCGTTGCCCCAAGAAGGCTGTCGAAATTCGTCCCCAAAAATCCGCCGATGGCAGCAACAACAATGCCAAAAGCGCCCGCCATTCCCATGCCTGTGGCCAAGAGGCCGATGATGACGGCTCCGGCGAGAGATGCGGCTTCGCCTAAAGGCGTCACCCCTCCATCCACGCCCGTCTCGGTTTCTTTAAGCGTGGTTATCATGCGCGGTTTGGAGCGGCTGGTCTCGCCAATCTCGCTGGCCAAAGTGTCTCCGTTGGCAGTGGCAACAGAGGCAATGAAGGCAAAGATGAAGACATCATTGCCGTAAACTCCGTAGCAGATGGCCAGAGCAAGAGGCACCAGGCTGTTGCTGTAGACGTTCTTGTAGCCGCGCACGCCCCCATGAGACTGTGCTATGCCAAGCCGATGCTTATGCGAATATCCATAACGAGTAAAAGCCCCGCCCAGCAAATAGAAGGCTAGCAGCAGAATAAACCAGGTGAGGCCGGCAAAGAGGATCACCAGCAGGCAGACGATGGTCTCACTGAGCACGGCATCCGAGTCCGCTGCTTTGGCAAAGTAGGCACCAATGCCCAGGACGAGGGCGAAAATGCAGATGAGCAGAATGCGCTGCAGCTCGGGCAGCGGATAGTCGAAAGAAAAAAGCCACATCACCATGGCGGTGCCGAAGGGAACTGTAAAGTCGCGCTCCTTGGAGGCATGATGCAGAAAGGCTCCAGACAGCCCTCCTAAGATGACCAGGAACAGTATCCTCTCTGAGGAGATGCTGCCCCCGGAGATCAGGCTCGCGATGGGATAGCCCAGGCCCACATTAATGAGCAGATACATGATGCTGCCTGCCAGGGAATCGAACTTCTTGAAGGCCAGAGGGGCAAAGGTGGAGGCCACAAAGGAGATAGCTATGACATAAAGCGGCAGATTTGTATCGGTGAGAGAAAGCACTGGCCTCATGATGAGCAGCAAAGCAAGAGATGCTGAGAGCAGACGAGAGCCGCGGTCCAGGAGGAATACGACCGCCAGGGGAATGACGGTGAAGGCCCCAAGGCTTGGCAGCAACAGGACCAACAGTCCGATGGCCATCCTGGCAATATCTTCCCGCTCCATGAAACTACAGGACCATTTTCATCGCAAAAATACTTTGCCTATGGAAAATACCTTAGGACGGGACCTATGATTTACTGCCTCTACGAGCACCTCCTGCAAGCCAGAATCGCAAAAAACAATCTGCCCGGCTGCGTGGCCATAGTCCTCAGCTCCGGCGATCTATTCGAGGACGGTCTGGTGCGCCTTTCCCAGCTGCTGGAATGGAGCCGATCTATTGGCCTTACCTCTCTGATTCTCTATGTAAACGATGATGAGCCCATGCTCTGCCGGAAGATAGCATCATTTCTCGCCGCAGTTCCCGCCCAAATCAGCTTGCACACAGCGGAGGGCATAGAGCAAACGGGCACTGGCGGACCGCTCAAAGTAGTAATATCTCTGGGCTATGGAGGCAAGCGCGAGGTGGCAAAGGCATTCAGAGATCTTCTCGGGGAAGTGGAAAAGGGGCATTTAGATTCCGAGCAGATCGACGAAAAAACTATAGAATCGCATCTGCGATTTTCCCAGAAGCCTGACCTAGTGATAAGGGCGGGCGGAAAGAGGCTCAGTGACTTCATGATCTGGCAGGCAGCCTATTCAGAGCTTTATTTTACCGATGTTAACTGGCAAGAGCTGAGAAAGATCGATTTTCTGCGCGCCATCAGGGACTGCCAGCGAAGAGATAGACGCTTCGGCCGCTAGATCTTTGCTTAATGCTTTTCCTGCCTGACAATGTCCCTGGCGGCAAGAATGCTGAGAAACCGGGATGGAATCGTCTCTGAGATGACGATATCATCGTTTACAGTCATCATCTTCACGCCGGCCTGCTGCGCAGCTCTGGCATCCGCCTGGATCACTCTGGGATTGCCGGTGCGAAAAGTGGCCACATGCCAGGCCTTCTCGGGAGTAGTGGATAGGTGAACATACCGTTGGGATGCAGACTTGATGCCGATCTCCAGGATCCTGTCTGCCTCTTCTTCGCTTGCCCCGTAGTAGAGTTTGGGTATCTGATTTTCCGGATGATCAAGCTCTACATTCACAGAATGGCCATATCTGGCTCTTACTTTATCGTCGGCAATCTCATATCTCTGCTTGGAATCGGATTGTACGAGTGCGATCACCAATTCTTTGCCGGCCCAGCGATGCCTGCTCGCCACCACCTGGCCAAGCTTGGTGAGGTCAACCCAACCGCGAGAGTCCATAACCAGGCCCAGATCACCGGGAAAATGCCTGAGACAGCCCGCTACCAGCCGACCCAACTGCTCGGTCTTGGTTTCGTCTAAAAGAAGCTGACCGGCAGAGCCACACTCACAATGCTCTCCCCTGAAAAATCCGTGCTGAGGGCAACGCTTGATCATCGGTAGAACTCCTTTCTCTTAGGGAGAACCCTTCGAATAGATATATCTGACCGCTGAGGCCCCCCGTCCATTACCCTGGATACAGACGGCAAACGCAGCGCCCACAAGGCAAATTCATTGAGGGCCAAGTTGAGGCCGCTCTCGGAAAAGCAAAGTCTCAAATATGTTCGTTCTAAATAAACCCTCATGCCCGAACCGAAAGATGTCGAGAGAAGGATATGCAAGATGCTCGATATGGGCGACAAGGAGCTATTGGCCGAGCTGGATGAGTATTTCCTTCTGTCGGATGAGCGCCACCAAAGGATCAGCAATACCCTGGAAGAGATGATCCAGGAAGTGGACCGGCTCATTTCTCGCCTGGACGAGATAGAGGACGAGTCGCTCGAATACGAGTATGAAGATCGAGCACAAGGTGAAATCATTGGATAGCCTACCTGATATTCAAGCTTGCGAGCCCGATTTTCCCTTCAATTTAACCAGAGTGGGTGTGACCGGGGTCAAGAAGCTGGTAAAAGTTGAACGCGAGAACGATGAAAGGCCTGTAGTTCTCATATCCAATTTTGAGGTCTTCGTTGATCTTCCATCTGACCGCAAAGGAGCCAATCTCTCCCGCAACTTTGAGGTGATAGATGAGGTTTTAGAAGAGGCCATAAACTGCCCGGTCTATGAGATCGAGGAGCTTTGTGGAGAAATTGCCAAGAGGCTTCTTTCCCGGCATGAGTATGCCTCCCGGGCGGAAGTTAAGATGAAAAGCGAGTACATCGTGCGCAGACAGACGCCTGTGACAAAAGCCAACTGCCAGGAGGTAGTGGACATCTTTGCCGAGGCAGTGGCCAGGGCCGGGCCCACCGGATACGTGAGAAAAACGGTAGGCGCCGAGGTTCTAGGCATGACTGCCTGCCCCTGCGCTCAGGAGATCATGAAGGAGCAGGTTCGCCAGGAGCTGGCCAAAGTGGGACTCTCCGTGCAGGTGGCCTCAGACCTTGCAGAGCGACTGCCCATTGCCACGCACAATCAGCGCGGCCGGGGCAGCATTTCCGTGGAGGTTCATGACCGGCGCTGCGTTTCCATAGATAGGATCATTAAGATCATAGAAGAGTCCATGAGTTCCAGAGTCTTTGGGCTATTGAAGCGTCCGGACGAGGCCGTGGTGGTAAAGAGAGCGCACAGCAACCCAAAGTTCGTGGAGGATTGCGTTCGCACCATGGCCCAGAAGCTGGTGGAAGCATTTTCCGATCTCCCCGATGACGCTGCAGTCACCTTAAAGCAGATCAATGAGGAGAGCATTCACCAGCACAATGCCTTTGCGGAGAGAACAGCCAAAATGGGAGAACTGCGAGCGGAATTAGCCTGTGTTAAAGGGATTGATTAATAGGTACTTATAATGACTGAGATTGAGAAAATCGCCGGCCCTCTCAGAGAGCTGCTCTGCGAGAGGGAGATCATCGCCAGGTGTGAGCTTCTCCTTCGCACCTACGATATCGTTCGATCTGCAAAATTAAGCGACCAGGAGCGAAAAGAGCTGGTTGAAACGGTGGGCGAGAGAATTGCCCCCGGCGTCTTTGCCAGCATCATGGGCAAGGAGCCCATATTCGTCGACCTGCCCAAACTTGATACCTACACCCAGATAAATGGGCGCATCTTCCATTTTCCGCACACCAAGAGATACAGCAAACAGGACTTTGCCAATGCCAATAGCAAGCTTCTCAGATCTCTTCCCGAGCTGAAGATCATCCTGCAGCAATGCCTGGTGGATCGACTGACGGAATGCATGGTCGATGCCGGTTATACCCTAACCGCCGAGAGCCGACAAGAGCTGACGTTCTCGGCAGAGAAACACACTATAAAAGCATTTGCGGTCACAAGCGTAAAGTCCCTGGATATCGATAACTACAATCCGGAATCAGGAATTGATTATATTATCCTGGTGCCCAGCAGCGAGACTTTAGAGCCATTTTTGCAGTTCTTCCGGGAGCATGGGAAGGCATCGGAGGATAAAGGTCTCCAGATTTGGATAATGAATTTGGAGAAGGGCACAGTAGATCCCTTTATCGGCTATACCACCGATCTGGATATCTACAATCAGTTTGACAATCCCCGTCTGGCAGAGATGGTGAGAAACAACTGGAGCCAGAGCAATAGTCAATAGCCTGCCCGGGCAATCACTTTTTTTTGTTGCATCTCAAAGAAAATCATCAGGATTTTTCATAATGATTGGGGCCTGCCATAATTTCTCCTATTTATGCCAGCGAATTAGTGGATGAAATATTATTATTATAAACTAATTGGCTTACTGCTCTCGGAACACAAAGCAAGTATTAAATAGATAGAGCGCGCTAAACAGAACGGATAAAGAGATAGAGTAGCGAGAAAAACAATTGGAGTGGGGTGTATGAAACTTTATCTTGTGTTATTGGTCACGCTTTTGATCATGAGTAACGTCGCCTTAGGTGCAGTAGGCGATGTGAGTATCTCGGATACGTCTTCTTCTCTTCAGTCGGAACAAAGCTTTCTTGCAGACACTGCCTCGGCGGGCATTAATTACCCTTCGCCCAGGCTAGATGAAAGCTATGCAAATACCTACATCCTCTACGATAGAGATCAATCAAGCTCGACATTATCAAGCCCGGTATCGACCTCTGGCCAGGGAGGATATGCAGAGCTGCAAGGCAATTATGTCGTGCAGGGCCTGGATTATTCGTTGAGCCAAAAATCTGCCTATCCGGCCCCCCAGATCAGTGGGCCGATGCAAGAGCAATTGACGGCAGAGGAGCTGGGATTCTCGCTGCCGCAAATGGAGAGCTTTGCTCCCGATGAGAGCTTGAGCTTCGTTTCTGCCACCTTACCAGGCAATGCGGCTCAGTTGTTCTCTGTGCCCATGCAGTCTTCAATTCAGTCTCCAGTCCAGTCTTCAGTTCAGGCGGCTATGCCCGGCTCTAGCACCTGGTATTATCCAGGTTCCGTGATTTCCGCCAACAGGTTTTATGTCCAGACCGCCTCCGGCTTTAAAACGGTGGGAGGATGTAGCTACAAAGGCTATCTGCCCCTTTGGGCGGACATTAAATCAAGTGGCAACTTCTTTGTTTATGAATGGTATCCTGGACAGTCCACCCCCGTTGTGCAATGGTGGGGCTGGACGGAGACCGGCTGGAAGAAGGGCTGGTTTTGTGGAGATGTCCCAGGATGGCATGTTCTCTGCTACAACAGCGGCATCTGGTCCAATTATATCTATATCTATGTATATCCCAGTGGAGCTGTTGTATCGGCATCATCCGGCTACTCAAACGCTGCAGCAAGCATGACCGCGGCAACTCTGCCCACTGGAGCGCCAATTCCTCCCGATCCAGGTGCCGAAAGGCTTGTTCTACCAGATTTCAACCTGTACAAGCCGATCACAGGACAGTATGGTCAAAGCGGCTACGACTATCCTGTTCAGGAAAAGAGTTCCCAGCCAGTTGGCTATCCCAGTCAGTTCGGTGCCGCCTTTCCATCAAGCAAGACGGGACTGATCGAAAATCCGGCCATTACAAACCCGGCTATTGCAAACCCGGTTATGGCGAATCCAGCTTTGATAGGCTATCCGGATCAAGCCGCTTACCCAGCAACGGGAAGCCTTCCTGGCAAGACAAGCTCTTCTACAATTATTACAGGCGGCGTTTCCAGCAGCTATCCCTTTGAAAAGAGCTGCCCCACCTGCACCGCTCCTGCAAGCCAGAGTGCGCCTTACGGCTACGCTGCGCATAGCTACCAAGCTGTCTTTCCCGCGCCGTCCGTATGCAAATGCAATGAGTACTACGTCCAGAGCTGCCCGGGAAGGCTGGCAACTGTGGCAGGCATATTCTGCGGAGATTGGCTGCCCCTCTGGTCCAAAGTAAGCAGACCGGGTGTATACTGGTCTTTCGAATGGACGACATGCAGCGACGGACCGGGCCCCTACTGCTCGCCCGAAGTCAAGAACTTCGGCCATAAGAACGCCGGATGGTATCAGACCTGGTTTAAGGGAAATAATCCCGGCTGGCACATACTGAGCTACCAATGCAATGATTGGTCCAACTACATCTACATCTATGTCTGGCCGGCAGACTAGTCTTGGCAGACCAGTGATCCCGGCATCTCATCTTTTTTTTTGGGCGATCGATTTAAATACTGTGAACTTGAACGGTATTAGGATTAATATTACTTCGGAGGATGTTTATTGGCTAGAAGATCACAAAGAAAGGCTGACAGCAGAAAGGCCAAGCAGTGGTACAAAGTTGTAAGTCCGGAGATGTTCGGCAGGGCCCCCTTTGGCGAGACTGTCGCAAACGATCCGGAGAGGATCGTAGGAAGGATTGTTGAGACCACCCTGGGGGACCTCACCAACAATTTCTCTAAGCAGAACACCAAGCTCAAGTTTAAAGTAGATCGCGTAGCTGGCGATTCAGCATATACGAAATTCCTGGGCCATGAGATGACCACGGATTACGTGCGTTCCCTGGTCAAGAGAAGGACATCAAGAATCGATTCCATAGTAGACGTAACCACAACGGACGGCTACCAGGTACGAATCAAGCCCAGCTGCTTCACAGTGAAGAGAGCGAGGGCCAACCAGGTCAAGAGCATCAGAGAGCTCTCCAAGAGGGTTGTCTTAGAGAGATCAAAGAGCCAGGACTTAAACCAGTTGATCCAGGATGCCGTGGGTGGCAAGATCTCTTTGGAGATCTACAAAGAGGCAAAAGCGATCTATCCCCTCAGGCGCGTGGAAGTACGCAAGACCGAGATTCGGACCGAGCCGAGCATGGCAACAGTAGTGCCTTCACCAGTGCCGGAAGCTCCTACCGCCTAAATCCTAAGTCTTATACGCCAAATCTAAATGGCGAACTCTAGCGCCTTTCTTGCTGCAAAGCTTGAAGGGCGCGGATAGAGAATTTTTAAGTAATTGCCACCTATTTTCAGCCATCTGATTGCCAGAAATAAGAGAATGAAATATATCTATGAAGAACCCCTAACTCAGCTATGAAATGGATAATTGCAGTTTCAATATGTCTTGCCATTTTTTGCTCAGGATGTATGGAGCAGAAGGAAAGTTCCACCCAAAGTGGCAGCAATGCTGCCGAAAAGAGCGCTGAGAAGATAACCGTGACTATAACCTCGCCCAAAGCAGGAGAGATCTTGCAGGGAAACAAAGACGTCAGCTTTGATGCCGTGGCAAGTGCGGGCAAGGCTCCACTCAGCTATCGCTGGAGTTCGAGCATTGACGGAGAACTCTCGACCAGTCGCAAATTTATGCAAAATCCATCCAGACTGAGCAAAGGCGGCCATGTGATCATCTTGAAGGTCACTGATGCGACCGGAAGCTCCGCTCAGGGCAGCGTCTTGATTGAAGTGATGTAGAAACTCTGGATATGAAAGCCAATCCGGATATGAAACGAATATTTGGACGGAGAAGTATTTTGGACGCAAAAGTATTATAATCCCCGCCAGCGGAGATAAAATGGCATGACAGACGTCCCTGATATTCCCCTGGAGCAGATCCAGCAGCGTGTGGTGGCCATGTGGATGGGCAGCTTCTATGGCAGCAGCGGCTATGTGGCTCGAAAGCTCGGCAAGAAGGGCCTGCGCGAGTTTCAGGACATCGGCGCCCGCCAGGTGGCAGCCACTTTCAAGCAACTTGGCCTGGCCGAGCCTAAAGATGTGGCCATGGCCATGGCTACCAACGACAAGAACCTCTTCGGAAGCGTGGTGGAGGTGACGGAAGGTGACGGTTTTGTGGAGATCAAACGCCATCGCTGCGGCTTGATGGAAGGGGCCAAGTCCTTTGCCCGTGTGGGGGCCAGCCTGATAGCCAAGGAGCACTGCAAGACCTGCGTGGAAAGCCACTGGCAAAAGGTAATCTCCGATCTGAAGATGAAACTGGAATTGGAGCATACGGAAGACGGATGCATCATGAGGATCTCCAAGCAATAGATGCCAAAAATTTGAAGGAAAAGGCGATGCATTTTCTTCGGGAAAAGGCTATTTTTTTGCAGCTTTGGCCCGCGATTGTGCCGCTTTTTTCTTTTTCATATCCTCAGCCATCTGATTTCTATTGGCCGCCAGCTTAGCTCTGGACTCCTTAATTTTCTGGGCCTGGCTGGATGCAGTCACTTTGCTTTTTTGCGGAGAAGCCTTCTTCGTCCCAGTGGCCTGCGAATTGGGATTTTTCACAGAATCTTTTGAGCTTTGAGCGAGATTGCTATTATCTGCAACAGGCCTGCTCTCCAGCCCCCCAAAATCCGGTAGTGCACTGGTATCTACGGTCGTGCCATCGGTATTCGCCTGGTTATCTGAATTTTGACCTGGTTCAGATTTCGGGCTGGAAGGAGCGTCAGTCTTGAACTGAATTATTGCTACGGGGTTTCCCGCCAGGGAGTCCTTCGCAGGATTGGTGATGCTGCTGATAGCAACCGAGGACAGAGATGCGAGATCCGCCTTAGGCTGAGACTCGGAGTCATTGGATCTTTCGATCAGGCCCTCTGTAGCATCTGCAGGATGAAGACCCTCAGAAATACTGCGGCCAATGCTGCCGGTAGCATTTGCTATTTCCGATTCGTTTCCTTCTGAACTGTTCAGGTTATTCTTGTCGTTGCTTTTTTTTGCCGACTTTGCCGAAGACGAAGAGGATGACGAGGACGAACTCTGATGTTTTTTAACGGAAGAGCTGCTGCTCGATGATTTGCCTGTAGCAATTACCCCTTTTGCAGCCTGACTTGATGACTGCGTGGCATTATTTTTCGATATTTTTGCGGAATTCGTCTCCTTGGTTTGGAGGCTCAAGTTTTCCAGGGGCTGAGAAGAATTAGCGCCGATAAGATTTCGGCCCTTTTCCTTACCGTCCGTCATGGATACTATGTCGTTTTCCGGGCCCTTGATGTCAAGGCCGGCCAGAACACCATTATGATCCGGATTCGATGCAAAAGAGACGAGATCAGATATAAGAAATATGACCAGGCCGGTCATGCAGATCAAGGCCAATATCACCAGAACGCTGATCAGCCTGGGATATTTATTCATCACTTTTTCGCGAGCCAGACCATAATAGGTAATGCTCGACCCCGCAAAGTCCTTCATACTTAGATAGATATTTTTTAAAGTTTATAACTTTTACCCTTGAGAAAAAATTATTGAGTCATAAACCGGATCATCCGTTACGCTTTGAAATCCCTCTAATTCCTAATTTGCAGGAATCGCGAAGGAAATATTGCTCACTGCAGTTTAGCGAAAGTCTGGCTAAGGGATAAAATGCATCGCGACCACCATAGACCCTCAACGTGGATATATATCGCCTAGAGCGCATGCCTGAACAAGCAGGCAAAACCGCGCCATTAGACCGAGAAGCAAGCTTTTTGATCCCATTTACATGCACCTGCTTTTTACAAATAATCCGCCTCAAGCAATGGCCTGAGGCGGATAATTATTGATTCTCAATGCAAGTATCTCTTACTAACAATACTATTTGTGCAAATTCGCTCTTGAATATTTCCTGCCCAATCACGATTATTCAGGATGAAAAATATGATGATCAGTATTCCTATATAAAAAATGATGCATGTGCAAATTAAATATTTGCTAAGTAAATTATATATACTGTTATAGTCAATTAAGCTGACTGAAGGTGAGTGATATGAAGAAGTTCATTTGTAGAAACTGCGGAGTCGTAAATGAGGCTTCCAAAGACGCTCTGGAAAGCAATAGCGATTGGCTGCAATGTGTGCTTCCTCAGGGTTTCGAATGGATTTTGCCTGCCGGAAAAATTACACCAATTGTTGGCGATCCGATATACATTTCAGGAATGGGGGAACATCTCTCCTACGATGCCTATTTGAATAAATACGGCATTGATCCGGAGATCGCATACAATCTGATGCGAGGAAATGCCGGTTATAGATCTGCATCGCGTAACTTTGCCGAAAAATCCCCGATAAAAGGTCAGATGAACTCAAAGAGAAGAGCCCAAAACTGGCTCGATGAGGATGACTGGACCTCCTGAGGCCTAAAAGCCTCTGCAATCATCTTATTTGAGAATTCCTGGCGGTCATAAAACCCTTTCTCTGCTTTATGGAGCAATATCCAATCCTCATATTCCATGAGGTTCTTCCAGTGAGAATATTATATCAAAAAATTATATTGATAAAATTATATTTTACTGCGAAGCCAATTTATTATTGTTCTGCGGAGGTCCTCAAAAATTTATATATTCAGATAATGCTCGCATTCCATTCAGGGAAATTTCGCTAATTATCCAATCGTTATTCTACCTAATTTTGCATCTTTCCTGTTGCCCAAATCTTCAATACTTAATTATGAAGGTCTTATGTAGCCGCCTTAAATGAAAAAAATCCTTCATGATTGAAATGGGCCTTTTTCAGAGATAGATTAAAATATGCATGTGAGGCAGTCACAACCCTGCATTACCTATGGCCCGGGTCTTAATCAGGCCCCCGATCTGGGATGCACTGAGGAATGAGCATGAAGGAGAGGCTTGATGAAATCGGTTCACGTCTTCGTGAGCTGAGGGAACTAAATCGGGTATCGTCCGAAGAGATGGCAGCGCACCTTAAAGTGCCTGTGGAGACATACAGCTGCTATGAAGATGGAAAGCTGGATATTCCCGCAAGCATCCTCATTGGCATTGCGCGAAAACTAGATGTTGATACAGGCTTGCTGCTAACTGGCGAAGAGTCCAAGATGAGCATCTTCACCATTACTCGAAAGGGTGAGGCTGTGGAAGTGGAGCGCAGAAAGCAATACCGCTACCAGAGCTTGGCCAGAAAGTTCGCTCATAAAAAGGCCGAGCCATTTATCGTGACCATTGATCCCAGGAAAGGCAGCCCATCATTCTACAATCATCCGGGCCAGGAGTTTGAATATGTGCTCGAGGGGTCTCTAAAGATCACCATACACGACAACGATATCGTGCTGAATGTTGGAGACTCCATATTTTTCGATTCGTCTTATGATCACTATATGGAAGCCTTAAATGACAAGCCGGTGAAGC
Organism: Methanotrichaceae archaeon; assembly: GCA_016927055.1. Classification (GTDB taxonomy): domain Archaea; phylum Halobacteriota; class Methanosarcinia; order Methanotrichales; family Methanotrichaceae; genus Methanothrix. The sequence goes on from JAFGNK010000206.1 coordinate 12,583, forward strand.
TGCTGGCTGTGGTCATGTAAGAGAAAGAGAGAGGATAGGAAAAATGTCATCATTATTGCCCAAGTTCGTCTCTCGGGTCGATTACAAATCATACGAGGATTTTAAAGAAAACCTGAAGATCCTGGTTCCCGAGAACTTCAATTTTGCCTATGATATAGTTGATGCCTACGCAGCAGAAAATCCTGAAAAGCGTGCCTTAGTCTGGTGCAATGATCACGGAGAAGAAAAGATCATCACCTTCAAAGATCTGAAGATCATGAGCGACAAGGCCGCAAATCTCTTTTATAAATACGGACTGAAGAAAGGAGACACGGTCATGCTCACCCTCAAGAGCCGCTGGGAGTTCTGGGTCTGCATGGTGGGCTTAAACAAGATCGGTGCTATCTCCATTCCTTCCACTCATATGCTGAAAGCAAAGGACTTTGTCTATCGCATAAAGAAGGCCGATCTGAAGATGATCATTTGCATAGCAGAGAATGGGGTGCCGGGAGAGTTCGATGCTGCCCACCAGCAACTGGGCGATATTTCCCTGGTTAAAGTCCTGGTGGGGGGTACTGACCAGAAGCGTGAAGGCTGGATCAATTTCAACAAGATGCTCGAGGAGGCTTTGGCAGATTTCGTCCGCCCGACCGGTGAGCAGGCGACGAGAAATGAGGATATCCTCCTGGGATACTTCACCTCCGGAACGACCGGATACCCAAAAATGGTCAAACACGATCAGATCTATCCCCTGGGCCATATCCTCACTGCCAAGTACTGGCAGAATGTAGAGGATGACGGGCTTCATTACACCGTGGCGGATACGGGATGGGCCAAGTGTGCCTGGGGCAAGATCTATGGCCAGTGGATAGCAGGCTCGGCAGTCTTCGTATACGATTACGATCGATTTGACGCAGGAAAGATGATGGACGAGATGGGCAAGTTTGGAGTTACCACTTTCTGCGCACCTCCGACCATCTTCAGGTTCATGATCAAGAGCGACATGTCCAGGTACGACTTCTCCAAGCTTAAATATTTAGTCACCGCCGGAGAGCCTCTCAATCCCAGTGTATATGAAAGCCTCCTCGAGACCACGGGCCTGCGGCTCATGGAAGGATTCGGCCAGACGGAGACCGTGGTCTGCATTGCTAACTATCCCTGGATGAATCCCAAGCCCGGCTCCATGGGCAAGCCTGCCCCAGGATTCGATATCGTGCTGGTAGACAAGAACGACAAAATATGCGAGGTGGGCGAAGAGGGCGAGATCGTCATCAAGACAGACAAAGGAAAGCCCGTCGGCCTTTTCACTGATTACCATTCCGATCCGGACAAGACCCGTAACACCTGGCATGACGATTACTACCATACCGGAGACACCGCCTGGCGAGACGAGGACGGATTCTTCTGGTTCATAGGGAGAACCGATGACATGATCAAGAGCTCCGGCTACCGGGTAGGGCCCTTCGAGGTGGAAAGTGCTCTCATGTCTCATCCCGCTGTAATGGAGGTGGCCATTACTGGTGTGCCTGACCCTATCAGAGGACAGGTGGTAAAGGCAACCGTGGTCCTGACCAAGGAATATACTCCCTCCGAGGAGCTGAGGAAGGAGCTGCAAGACCACGTAAAAAAGGTCACGGCACCCTACAAATATCCGAGAATAGTTGAGTTCGTAGAGGAGTTGCCCAAGACCATAAGCGGAAAGATCCGGCGGGTGGAGATCAGGGACAAAGACAAGCCCTATCCACTGATCAATGCCCTGGAATGCAAGGCCTGCGAGAGGTGTATCGAGGCTTGCCCGGCGGATGTATTGAAGATGGGTGAAGATCTCAATTCCCGAGGCTATCACTATGTGCTCTATTCAGGGGATGGCTGCATCGGCTGCGGTGCATGCTATTATACCTGTCCTGAGCCGCTGGCCATCGAGGTCCACGTGCCCCAGAAAGAGAAAGCAGTGGAGAACTGACGATGGCATCTCAATTAATCGACGGAAACAGCGCCGTAATCGTGGGTGCTCTTTATGCAGGCTGTGACTGCTTCTTTGGCTACCCCATTACTCCTGCCAGCGAGATACTGCACGAAGCCTCTCGCTATTTCCCCATGGTTGACCGTAAATTCGTGCAGGCGGAATCGGAAGAAGCGGCAATCAATATGGTCTACGGGGCGGCAGCCGCTGGGCATCGCGTGCTAGCGGCCTCCTCCGGACCGGGCATGAGCCTGAAGCAGGAGGGCATAAGCTACATTGCCGGAGCAGAGCTTCCCTGCGTAATTGTGGATATCTGCCGGGCGGGGCCGGGCCTGGGCAACATCGGCCCGGAGCAGTCGGACTACAATCAGGCCTGCAAGGGTGGTGGGCATGGCTGCTTTAACAACATTGTTTTAGCCCCTGCAAGCGTGCAGGAAATGTGCGACTTTACGGCAAAAGGCTTCGAGCTGGCATTCAAGTACAGAAATCCTGTGGTGATTTTGGCTGACGGGGTGCTGGGGCATATGATTGAGGCTCTGCAGTTTCCAAAAGAAGCGATAGAGCCTATCATTGACACCACCTGGGCGGTGGCCGGACGGGCCGAGACCAGAGGAAACCTGGTGACATCGATTCAGCTCAACTTCGATGAGATGGAGAAGCACAACTACAAGCTGCAAGAAAAATACGAGTGCATAAAGAACAGCGAAGCGGCATGGGAAGGGTACCGCATGGAGGATGCCAGTGTCGTTCTTGTATCCTATGGTATCAGCAGCAGGATTGCAAGGTCTGCGGTGGATGCCGCCCGAAAGGAAGGCATCAAGGCCGGTCTCTTCCGGCCCATCACGCTCTTCCCCTTCCCGGAAAAGGCCATCCGGGATCTGGCTGAAAGGGGATGCAAATTCATCTCCGTGGAGATGAGCAACGGACAGATGCTTGAAGACATTCGCCTTGCCAGTGGCTGCAGGCAAGTAGAGCTGGTCTGTCGCTACGGAGGAAATTTGATCGGGCTGGATGCAATCTTGGAGAAGATCAGGGAGGTGGCCTGAAATGGCTGCAAAAGAAAAGGTGATAGGCGGGCATCCCGGTATGTATGCCCAGTTTCCCAGAAAAGGCGGGGCTGCGCCTACAGCCACCCATTACTGTCCGGGATGTGGCCACGGCATTTTGCATAAACTCATCGGCGAGGCCATGGCGGACCTCGGCATTCAGGACCGGTGTGTTGTGATCAGTCCGGTTGGATGCGCCGTTTTCGCTTACTACTATCTGGATTGTGGCCATGTGCAGGCCGCCCACGGCCGCGCTCCAGCCATAGCCACAGGAATATCCAGGGCCGAGGACAATGCTGTCGTCATCTCTTACCAGGGAGACGGCGATCTGGGATCCATTGGCCTTAACGAGACCATTCAGGCTGCCAACCGGGGCGAGAAGCTGGCCGTATTTTTCATCAACAACAGCGTCTATGGCATGACGGGAGGACAGATGGCGCCCACCACCCTGATCGGAGAGGTCACGGCCACCACGCCAGGAGGGCGCGATCCGCGGGAACAGGGCTATCCCCTCCACATCTGCGAACTGCTGGATACGCTAAAAGCGCCGGTATTCATCGAACGGGCATCGCTTTCGGATATCGAGCATATCAGAAAAGCGCGCCGGGCTGTGCGAAAAGCTCTGGAGATTCAGAGGGACAAAAAAGGCTACGCCTTCGTGGAGCTGCTCTCGCCCTGCCCTACCATCTTGAGGATGGACGTTAAAGGCATTACCAGGTTCATCAATGAGCAGATGGAAAAGGAGTTTCCGTTAAAGAAATTCCGGGACAATTCCGCGGAAGCACAGGCCATAACCAGGCCCGAGAGCGACTACTCCCAGGAATCCCTGGATAGAGCCTTCGGCTGTGAGAGCGGGATTTGCATTGAGTTTCAGAAGGACCCTGAGTTTGTGGCCAAGGGCGTAAAGATTGCTGGCTTTGGCGGGCAGGGAGTGCTGAGCATGGGCCTGGCCTTAGCCCAGGCAGGTTTCGGCTGCGGACGCTATGTATCCTATTATCCCGACTACGGGCCGGAGCAGAGGGGCGGGACATCGAATTGCTCCGTGTTCATCTCCGGCCAGCCAATAGGCTCGCCTGTGGTGGATCATCCTGACGTGCTGGTGGCTTTCAACCGGCCCTCTCTGGAAAAGTTCGCGCCTTCGGTCAAAAAGGGTGGAGTGATTCTCTATGAATCTTTGGCCGGACAGTTCCAGGCACCGGAGGGCGTTAAAGCTATTTCTGTCCCGGCTACGGAGATTGCCACGGAGAAAGGCACATCTCAGGCGGCTAACACGGCCATGTTCGGGGCCTTAATGCAGGCTGGAAAGCTGGGCTTGCCCCGCGAGGCTTATGGGAATGCTTTCCGGGTGACCTTTGCCAAGAAGCCCAAGCTCATCCCCAAGAACCTGGAGATTCTGGAAGCAGGGGCTCAAGCAGCCATGGTACTGGAGATGGCGGCAAGGAAGTAGCCGCCAAAGCTCTTTTTTTCTCGTAATTGCAGTCTGCAATCAAATCATAAATATAAATAGCGATGTGGCCCATTAATGCTCAAGTCATGGGCAGCAATGTGGATAGAACCTAAACTCCTGCCTTCGCAATAACCATTTTTCGTATTGAACTCTTCCGTCAGCGAACTTACCGAAGGATTTATATACTATTATGGTTATTACTCTTA
>JAFGNK010000207.1 GCA_016927055.1 Methanotrichaceae archaeon
GCAGAAGTAAAAGAGACATTGGAGAAGCAAAAGCCCATACCCATTGCCACAGCCAGCAAGTCCGGCGTGCCCAATGTGGTCTTTGTGGGGCTGATGAAGATCATAGACGATGAGACGCTCATGCTCGCGGACAACTTCTTCTACAAGACCGCCCAGAACCTGGCCGAGAACCCCAAGATCTCCATCCTCTGCTACAACGGAGACACCAAGAAGTCCTTCCAGATCAAGGGAGTTGTCACCGTTACCAAGGAGGGGCTGGACTTCGAGGCCATGAGGGAATGGGTGCACGGCATCAACAACAAGCTGCCGGCCAAGAGCTGTGCCATAGTCAAGATCACAGAGATCTACAACGCCATGTGGGGACCGGCGGCGGGCAAGCAGATAGCTTGATAAATTTAAACAATTTTTTAAATAAAATTAAACAGAATCCGGGAATGGATCGCTCCCGCACGAGCAGATCGGACCCCCTTCACCAATGCCGCCACGCGCAGAGTGGGCTACGGTATCTTCGGATTAGACCAACACTTTTTCCTCCACCACCAGGCGATTGGCAAGAGCCGTCACGCTATGGCTCGCCTCTTCAGCAAAGATGTCAGCAGAGAAATCCATGAACAATTGCAGCAAACGATAACATTAAGTGGAGATAGCTGAGTGGAAAGAGCAAGCCCAAAATAAGACCTTCCCAGCTTGCCAGATTCCATGCCCACTCTCCTGAAGGGAGATCGACTGACAGGCAATAGAACACAGGGCTCCGGCGAAGATCAGCGGGAAGAAATGGACAATCAAGAGAGTGAGCAGAAATTGAAACCCATGGAAAAAGACGTACAACAGGAAGGATGCGACAGAACGGGCCGACGCATAATCCAAATCCTGGCCTACCTGGGAGGATCGGCAGGAATTCTCATAGCGGTTCTTCAGCTCTCCGCCTCGCTGGTGGGCCCCTCGCCATCCCAAATTTCCGCTGGCGGGAGCGAGATGGACCTGGCCAGAGGCGCGCTCTTCCTGCTGCTGGGGCTGACAGGAATTACAGGTGCGATTCTCTCCACTAAAAAAAGGAACATAGCCGGGTGGCTTCTCCTCTGCAGCGGGCTTATGGGCTTTCCGGCTGCATACTTCGCCTGGTCCTCGCAGGGAGGATTCCTGGGATGGGTCCTCTGGATTCCACCCGGTGTGCTGCTCACCGCCGCCGGGCTCCTGGCTTTGATTACTCCGGAGCGACTGAGATCCAGCCTGGTCGGTCAGGACAGCAATCCAGAGGATGCGGGATCGATCGGTCAGGCGCTATTCGTGGGCTCGGTTCTCGCCGGAATAGGTCTGTTGACGGTGATCCTCCTGTTTTCCGGCATTCTATTTATCGAGGCCGAGGATGCTCTCAAGGGAGACACAGCCCGGGACGAGGAGGATTTTTCCGAAGCAGATATGGCGGTCAGCATGGGAATGTGGGACACTGCCCTGCAGTCATATGATAAAATCCTCTCCCGCAATCAATCCAATACCCTGGCCTGGCAGAAAAGAGCTGATGCCCTGCGGCAACTGGGAGAGTACGATGAAGCTGTAGAGAGCTATGAGAAGGCACTGGAGACAAATCCTGGAAGCGAGATACTGCGAGATCAACTTGAGGAAGCTCGCACATCTGCGCATCTGATGAGCAGGAAAAACGATACTAATACTAATGCCAGTGTTCTGGAAAATGCCAATATTTCAAAAGATATTTAATTTAAAATAGGCAATTAAATTACCACGCTCATCATATCCCAGCCCACAATGGTGGGCGCTCCGGACAGCTCAATCACCTGCTCCGCCATCTCATCCTCACATCCTGCCGCCTGCGGGTAGAGGTGTGTGAGAATCACGCGCTTTACGCCCTGGTCTTTGAGCATGATGCCCAGCTTCCTGGGCGTCGTGTGGTTGGTGACATCAAAAGGCTCGGGAAAAGAGCACTCGTGAATGAGCAAATCGGCTCCCCTGGCAAGAGCCGCCACGCGCGGGCAGGGCTCGGTGTCTCCGGAATAGACCACGACCTTCTCCTCCGCCTCCAGGCGGTAAGCCAGAGCCGTCACACTGTGGCGCGCCTCCTCGGCAAAGATGTCAAAGCCATTCAGGGTGATAGAATCCATGGGCAAAAGCTCGCGCACTGCCACATCCATCTCTTCCAGGTTGGGGTAGACGCTCTTTGCGATCTTAAAATAGACATCTGTGCCCTCCGGCCCGAAGACCTGCAGCCCGGGCATATCTGCAAGATAGCGAGCATTGGCCAGGGCCATCAGATCTGAAACGTGGTCCAAATGAAGATGCGTGAGCACCACCGTGTCCAGATCCTCCAGGCTGGCGCCCAGCTGATCCAGGCGCAAAAGTGTGCCCGCTCCACAATCCAGGAGCAAGAGCTGATCGGACTCCATCAAAATCGCCGCCTGGGAGCGGCCAGGCTGGGGAATGCCGACGCCCGTTCCAAGCATTGTGACCTTCAGGCTCATGCAGTCCTCATTGGCAGCCAATGGTAAATAACGATATTCATTGCATCATGGGGGAAGCATCAGCTTTTAGTCCACCACAAGTCCTCAAGTAGATGATCGGCATGATGGGCACGCGACTTTATCTCCCGCCAATCAAACTCTAAATCTTGCTCTAAATCTGAAACCGCTCCCCTCCCGCCGGAATAGTGACATTGCTGATGCCTGACTTTCTCAGCGCCGCTGCGATAGCCTCTGCCGCATGCATCTCGCCATGCACCACAAATACCCGGCCGGGTTTGTTCGGAATTTGCCCTATAAAATCGAGCAGCTCGCCCTCATCGGCATGGGCGCTGTAGGCATCAATCTCCTCCATCTTCGCCCTTACCTCGTGCTCCTCGCCAAAGATGCGCACAATCTTATCTCCCTGCAGGAGCTTTCGACCAAGAGTATTCTCCGCCTGATAGCCCACGAAGAGAACAGTAGTCTTGGGATCGCCGATATTGCGGCGCAGATGATGCAGCACCCTTCCTCCCTCCAGCATACCCGAAGCGCTGATGATTATGGCAGGCCTTTTGAGGTTGTTGAGCCTCTTTGACTCCTCTGTGCTGCGTGTGTACCTGAGCATGTCAAAGCCGAAGGGATCCTTGTCGCCATCTTGCAGCAAGAGCTGCTCGGTCTCCTCGTCATAGCTCTCCGGATGCTGCCGGAAGATCTCCGTGATATTGGTTGCCAGAGGGCTGTCCACGTACACGGGCATGGATGGAATTTGCCCGGCTTGCATCAATTCGTGCAGGTGATAGACGACATCCTGCGTCCTGCCTACTGCAAATGCGGGAATTATGAGCAGGCCGCCCTTATGTGCCGTCTCGTTTACAATTTTTGCCAGCTTATCTCGAGCGCCGCCCATGGGGCCATGATGGCGACCGCCGTAAGTCGATTCCGTGATGAGAACATCCGCCCGACCGATGACATCCGGATCCCGCACTACGGCAGCGCCTTTTCGTCCCAGATCACCTGTGAAGGCGAGTGTAGTTACCCTCACCTTCCCGTCCCCCTGGTTCTCTGTTACCTCCAGAGCTATCGATGCCGAGCCGAGAATGTGTCCTGCATCCCGGAAGGTGAGTCTGACGCCGGGCAGAATCTCAAGCGCTCGCCCGTATTCAAGAGTGCGAAAGAGGCGTAGCGATGCGTTTGCATCCTGCAGTGTGTAAAGCGGCAGAGTTTCAGGCAATCCTTTTTCTGCATTCAGTCTGTTCACAAATCTGATGTCAGACTCCTGCAGTAGAGCAGAGTCACGCAGCATTGCGCTGCAAAGGTCGCGCGTAGCCGATGTCGAGAAAACGCTGCCGTCAAATCCCATCTTTACCAGCAGGGGCAATCTGCCTGTGTGGTCAAGATGGGCGTGAGAGAGCACCACACCGTCAATGCTCCTGACATCAAACGGGAACTGGGAATTTAGCTTGCGAGCTTCCTGCCGTTTCCCCTGCACCATTCCGCAGTCCAGCAGCACTCGATGCCCATTTGCCTCTACCAAATGCATAGAACCTGTAACGGACTGTGCGGCTCCAAAGAATTGCAATATCAACTTAAGACCACCCTTTCTAAAATTATTCGTTTTTTGGTTTTCTGTTTGCTCCTTTCCGGACCTCACGAAATTGCTATTGCTATTATTTTGGTCTATTCAGGTTTATCAGTTAACTGACATTTTGACGTGGAACTGTTTGATGTTTTGCTTTCTTGAGATAAATATCCTGTGCTAAAATATCAAGAAACTATTTACGCCAGGCAGACCAATTTAATGTTAATAAGCAAAAGGTGAAGATTATGATTCATCCCGACCGCGTGTTCTCCTTTAAGGAGCTGGAAAGCGAGGACGATCTTGTAGAAGCCATGATCAACCATAAGTGGCCAATGTGCTACGGCTTCTACTATGGAAATCTGCTCTATCTGGGTGACGGAGACAGCGAGGACAAGCCCGAGTACGCCGTCATAACTGTCGATAAGACGGAAGGCCACCATGGTGTTCATGGTCGCGAGGTGGGAAGGATCAAACCTACCGGAATGTCCGCAGAACAGGTGCATAAATTCATCCAGGAGATGGCGGAAGGTCACTACAGCAACGAAAATCCCGTCCGGATCGAGGTCGAGCCCATATGGCATCATAGCTGCACTTTCTGCCGGCTGGGAGATGAAGAATAAGGAGACGGAGGATCGACAAGTCCTGCAATTTTTATATTATTTATCTGTTCAATTTTTTTGTGCAGCCGCATGATCACATTATCTGAGCCCATTATTTCCCTTCTTGGATAGATCTGGCTTTGTCTTCACAATGATTTATTACATCTCTGTCCTGCCCTTTGTTAATTATTTGCAGAATGCTGCAAAAACGGGATGGACCATAGTTTTCTAGAGATCGCTTGAAGCCCCCCATCATTTTTATTCGGAGAGATTTAACAGGTTCTGCGCAGCCTGTGAGTCCTGCCCCAGTATAATGCCGTATTGCAGTCATCTTTGCCCATTTAGAGATAAAAATCCTGCCGCACCTCATGCCATCTGGATAAAATTAATATAATGGTATTCCGCATAACAATGATTAAAAATAGCATTTGGTTTGATTGGGAAGCACGGAGGGAATTTGATGGCTGAGACAAGAAATTTCGCCCTCAGAGATGAAAAGGGCAATGAGATTGGAGTCTTTACAGGAAAGCAACCAAGACAAGCAGCCTTGAAAGCGGCAAACAGGGGCATCACAGACATACGGCTCAGGGAGCGCGGCACAAAGAAGGTACATGTATTCACAGGAGAAAGGGTCCAGGTAACAAAGCCCAAGGGTGCGCCTGCCTGGATGCCGGATAAGATCTGGAAGCCGAAAGTAAAGAAAATGGGCGTCGAGAAGCTGGAAGAGCTATAAGA
>JAFGNK010000208.1 GCA_016927055.1 Methanotrichaceae archaeon
AATGATAACAAAGATGCTAAGTGAGCTGAAGGATGAGGATCTGCAAGCCCTTCTCTCCCGAGATGTGGGCATTTCCGATGTGCTTTCCGCGGTTAATGAGATCGTCATGGATGTTGGAAGCAAGGGGGATGAGGCGCTCTTCAAGTATACAGAGAAGTTTGAGGGGGCGCGCCTCGATGACCTGCGCGTAAGCGATGAAGAGATCGATGCAGCTTATGATCTGGTGGAGGAAAGGCTCATGGAAGCTCTGGCCGATGCGGCAGATAACATCTTCCAGTTCCATAACCAGCAGAAGCAGCACGAATTGTGGATGACCGAGATTGCTCCCGGTGTTTCCGTGGGCCAGAAGGTCGTGCCCCTTGACTCTGTGGGGGCCTATGTGCCCGGCGGCAGAGCCTCTTATCCAAGCTCAGCTCTGATGAACGTCATTCCTGCCAAAGTGGCTGATGTTTCCAGGATAGTAGTATGCACCCCTCCCAAAGCTGACGGGTCCATAACTCCTCTCACTCTCGTGGCTGCCGATATGGCGGGCGCCGATGAGATTTACAAGGTTGGCGGGGCCCAGGCCATCGCGGCGATGGGAATTGGCACCGAGAGCATAGAGCGGGTGCAAAAGATCGTGGGACCGGGCAATGTTTACGTCACCGCGGCCAAGATGCTCATGAGAGGCAGCGTGGAGATCGACTTTCCGGCAGGCCCGAGCGAGGTTCTCATCCTGGCGGACAGGACGGCAGACCCGGGAGTGATCGCGGCGGACATGATCGCTCAGGGGGAGCATGATCCCAAATCCATCTCCGTGCTGGTCGCTTTGGATGATCTATTGGCCAGTGCCGTGGTCGAGGAATTGAATATTCAGGCGGCGGGCGCAGCCAGGAGCGAGATCGTGCAGGAGAGCCTGAATCACAGCGCAGTTCTCATGGCAAACGACATGGATGAGGCTCTGGATTTTTGCAATGCCTTCGCCCCCGAGCATCTGGAGATAATCACCAAAGATCCCATGGAAGTCCTGAGGTCGGTAAGGAACGCCGGCAGCGTGTTTCTAGGAAAGTACACGCCGGTTGCGGCTGGCGACTATGCCAGCGGCACCAATCACGTGCTTCCCACCTCCGGCTATGCTCGAACCTTTTCGGGCCTGAATGTGGACCACTTCACCAAGAAGATCTCTGTGCAGATGATCACCGATGACGGGCTCCTGGGACTGGAAGACACCATAACCACTCTTGCTGAGGCAGAAGGCCTGAAGGCGCACGCGGAATCAGTGAGAAGAAGGCTCGAGCCAAGGGTGTGAGCCCCTCTCTTTCACACTTTCATCTCATTTTTTAGGGACAAACTTATTTACATTCAAACGGCTATTATTGATGTTTATGTGCGCCACATGCGGCTGTGGAATCGATCTGGGAAGCATAGAGGACGTTTTTTCCAAGAATTACAGGTGTCAGGACTGCAGCTTTGTCTTCAGGGGCTTTGGCTACAGGCTGATGTGCCCGCGCTGCAAATCAACCAATACCAAAATTGCGAAATAACATCTTTGTAAGAGTGCATGGGCCCCAGGCGAGAGCGATGAAGGGGAAGATCGCGGCTTAACGGCTTATGGACCAATCCGGCAGAGGCCATTGTGCCTGCCGTGCACAGGATGCGATATCATGCCCATCGAGATATTCAAAATTCATAGCATCCTCTCCCTCTCACCCTCTCTTAACCGCTCCCTCCAGAAAAGTTTTTCACCCCCCCACCCAATCCCCCAATCGTGAAGTGCGATGTTCTGGTAGTGGGCGCTTCGCCCGCCGGCCTGATGGCTGCGACGTCTGCCGCAAAAGGCGGAGCTGGAGTAATATTATTGGACAGGGATCTGGCCGGCCTGGATCACGCCGCCAATACTCTCTTTGAGGGAATGGCCGCCGCCTCCGGGGTCAGGATAGAGGACTGCTACCTGAAAAAAGAGCTGGAAGGAATGAGTATACTCTCCCCCTCCGGCCAGAGTGCCACCATTCCTGCCAAAGGCTACTTCATCGACCGCAAAAAGTTCGATGAGCACTATCTGAGCCTCGCGCAAAACTGCGGCGTGACTCTGCTGGCCGGCGCCGCCAAAAAATCCCTGCAGCAAGGCAATCGCAGAACCGTATACCTCGATGACGATGAGATCGAGGCAAAAGTTGTGGTGGACGCCTCCGGAGTCTCGTCCGGCTTAGCCCGCCAGGCGGGCCTGCAGCCCATGCGCCATCCCGAAGATATTGCCTGGGCCATGGAAGCCGATGTCGAGCTTCCCGGTCTGGGCGAGGAGAAATTTTTCCAGTACTGGATCGGCAGCATGGCTCCCGGCTGGAAGGCCACCTTCTCGCCCGCTGGCGGCGACCGGGCCACCCTGGGTGTCTTCGTGCGCGGCCACGGCCAGAATGTGCAGCCCTTCTTCCGGGGATTCTTGAAGATTTTTAAGGCTCACAAAGCAGGGCAGTACAGGGATATTGAGGATCTCAAAATACTATCAATCCGGCGGGGGGGCGACCCCATCTGCGTTTTACCGGGCGAAATGACGGCCAACTCCCTGCTGGTCACTGGGGGAGCTGCCGGGCAGAGCGGTCTGGCCTACAGCATGCGTGCCGGAACCATCTGCGGCACTGTAGCCGCCCAGGCAGTAGGCCGGGCGGCAGCGTCAACAGACTTCTCCCGCAAAGGTCTTCTCGCCTACGAAAAGCTCTGGAAAAGAGAGTTCTACTGGCAGTACCGCATGGGCCGGGCATCTTTAGAGACACTGGCCATGATGAAAGACGAAGAGATCAACAGACTTGTGCGCGGCCTTTCCGGAAAGACGCTCATCTCAAGCGGCTCATTCGCCAAAAAGGCGGCCTACGCCGGAGCAGTTGTCTCGCTCTACCGGCCCAGGACCCTGCTTGATCTGGCGGCAAATTTGATGCGAAGCTAAATTCGGATTGCTCAGGCTCTTTGTTTTTCTGGCATAGATACGAAAAAATACCTTTTCGTGATGGCTTTGTGCGCTTTGTGCTTCTAATCCCGCAGTCCTCCTGTTGAATTATCAAGCTACGAATATAAACCACAAAGATCACAAAGCTCACAAAGAACGCACAAAGTGCCTTTTTTTTTTGGCCCTGGTAATTGCGAGCATCTGTGCAGGGGATTCATTTTCACGACTCGATTCTACTTGTCCAATCTAGCGAGTCGGCTGTCGCATTATTAACTGGCCTGCGGCGGGAAAAGTCCATTTATCTGAAAAGAGAAATAGCACCTCATGATTGAACTGTCCAGCGATCCTTATGTGCTGAAGCCCAGGAACGCGCCTATGACGGAAGCGGACTTTCGGCTTCACCTTAACATTAGCTGGTGTCGCGGCGTCCTCTTTAATGTAGTGGCTTTAAAAAACGCCATCGCCGTGGTGGAATACGACGCCCTGCTCTGGTCCGATGATTCCATCATGTTTGTGGAGTACAAGGATTCAGTTGCAGCCTACAAAGACCTCTCTTCTCGAAGGGTGCAGCAGATGAACAGCTTCGCCAAGAACATTTCCCGGGGACTGGGCTACAAGAACTTCGCGTTCATAGTAGTCGTAAAGGGGCTGGAAGAGGGGACAAGCAAAGGCGGTGTCGATGTCTTGCCGCTCTTTGAATTGGGCAGCTACCAGCCCATCTTCGTCTCATCCATCACTGAACTCGAATATCTGAATAAGATGATGGCCAAATATACTCGCGAGGGCAAGGAAGAATTTGTGCGGGAGCTGGACAAGCTCAAGAAGATCTTTGAGATGGAACAGGGCTAACGCAAATACCTGAGAATTAGGGGATATAACTGGAATATAACTGGAATAACTGGTATACTCATGAAAGGATATGCATGGGCGAACGGAGCGGCTACAGTTCTCAATGCAGTTGCTACCTGGAAGGGGGCAGCCTTTGGAATCGACCTCAAGACGCAAGCAGAGGTGGAGCTGAACAATTCCGGTCTTATCAAGGGAGACGTTCCTGGCGTGGACACCCGTCTCATCGAGGCTTGCGTAAGACTGGTAGAGGAGCGACTGGGCTACACCTACGGCGCAGTAGTGAAAACCTTTAGCGAGATTCCTGTGGCCGGCGGACTGAAGAGCAGCAGTACCGCGGCCAACGCCACCGTACTGGCAACCCTCGATGCTCTGTCAGAAGAGATGGACCTGATAGAAGCAGCCAAGATCGGCGTGCAGGCCGCCAGGAGCGTAGGCGTCACCATTACCGGCGCTCTGGACGACGCATTGGCCTCAATGC
>JAFGNK010000031.1 GCA_016927055.1 Methanotrichaceae archaeon
ACTGTTGATAAGGAGGCTTTAATGGAGAAATCCTCCCTTTCGCTTGCAGGAAAATTCAATGGAACCCTAAATATGCGATTAACAGAAGAGAAGAGCCTCGATCTGGATGAGACATTCGTGGGAAGCTATCAGATAGATACAGCGATAAGTGTCTACACCACGCCCCGCCATCTATATCCGCATGTGAATATCAGCAAAAAAGCAATCATGCAGGATGAGGACACCGTCCTCTTTCTGATCAATGTCAGCAACGACGGCAATAAAATGCTGAGGCCCCTGAATGTAACTGATTATCTTCCGGAAGGGCTCCTCTTCATCAACTCCAGCATCAGAGCGAAAGTGAACGGCCAGATGGTCAACTGGACCATTCCCTCCCTTGATATCGGCAGAATGCTGACCATAAAGATGATGGCCAAAGTGGATGGGGAGCGCGAATACTATACAAACATGGTGAGCGTCAGGGCTGCTTACCAGATTAGCATACTTGAGGCCCGCAATAGCACCACTTTTGCGGCCTACTACCAGCCTTTGCTCTGCTGCCCGGGAGTGGACTTGGGGGTGGACGCAGGAGCGGATAGCAAGATCAATGCCACCAGTATCTTTAATGCCACAACCTCAGAGGGATACTGGGGAGAATGGAAGCCCTCGCCCTGCTTCAATATCACCGCCAATATGACGGAGTGCTCCTGTGAGGCGGATGCCTATTATGATGAGCTGGAAAAGGATATGGCCCAGAGCTGCTGCGCATCCAATTACGGCGTGCCATAAGAAGAGTGTTCCTCGATCATTATGGATGTGGTTGGAATCGGTTAGCGGATCTGCATAGTATATTTCTCAATACATGGGTTTTTGCTGCGGGAAAATAACGTTGGAAATGATAACAATAGGCCTAGTTGAAAGATGAAACCAATAAAAAATCGAAGGCATTTTTTAGCCATATCCGTACATTTTATTATCCATTATATTGTTCTCAATCGTCTATATGATTGTTTGGAATGTAGCATTTGTTGATGCGATGCGAGACTAGATTCAACATTTTGTTGGCAATTTTATGCATATTCATGCTCTCGCTAAACACTGCCTCAGCCATGGGCGAGGTAAATGATCTCTGGTTTCTCTTATCCACTCATGAGGATGAAAAGCTCACTCTGGAGAATCTGGCAAAATTTCTCAGCGAAAATGGCTATAATGCGAAGCTGAATGGATCATATCTGACGGTTGTTCTCTCTCAGAGCGAAGAGGTTTACCTGACCCCCAATGGTCTTGCCCCAGGACTGGCGGACATGTGGCAGACCAGCCCAAAGAATGTTCCCGCCGAGCCTGTACTGGTTATATGCAGCTATGAGAAAAAGAGCGGTGATGGTATAAAGAAAAACGTTACCTACAGAAAAACATCCCATGAAAAATTCGTCGAAGATATCTGCAAATCGGTAAGCTTTCCAATTGCAGGTAATGGGCGGTGTTGTGAAGGATCACGTTAGGCAGGTCAAATCTGCAGAGATCTTGGATATAATGTAACATACATGTTCGACCCGACAGAGAGGGGTCACCAGTGGATTCTGGTTGAAGATGGCAGCACCAATACCTGGGCTCGCTGTGGATAGCTGCTATGGCATCATGGATGGAAGCGATTATTATACCGCATACTATAGCTTCCCTGAGATCGAAGATCTTGATCTTGTGAATCCTAATTGGAAGATTGAATAGATGATAAGAGGGTTTTCGCGGGCAGTGTGCCAGTTTAGTGCAAAATAGTCGTATCAAGTTCGAGAATCTGCCTGCTGCCCACGAGATAACCGCAAGAATCATTTCTTAAGCGAGATAAACAATTCCTAAAAACTGGTGGCAGGCCCCTAAGTCCTGGAAAGCGATATATTTCTGGACATGGGGCCTCGTCGAGAGTTCCGGGATATCTGCCTGGATTAGGCCCTTATGTCTTCACTTTCGCGACCCTCTTGTGGTGTCGGTACATGATGCCCAGGGCGTCTGCAACTTGTTCGGGCGTGGATAAGACAGGAATGCCGGCATTTTCCATTTTGATGACATCGGGCTGAGCAAACTCCTTTCCCGCCACGCAGGCGATGATGGGCTTGCCCTTGTAGTCGATATTTTTAAGAGTGTCCACGTAGCTGTCCAGGATCTCCGCCTGCAAGACGACGATAAAGCTGCCCACGTCATCGCTGTCCACGCCGATCTCAATAGTCCTCTTTACAGTCTCGGCATCCTGGCTGAAGGTGTAGTCCACCGGATTCATACCGCAGACGTAATCGGGCAGCAGCCTCTTCAGCCTCTCCTTTAAGGGCGGCTCAAGCTCGGCAAGCCGCATACCGTTATCGGTTATGGCGTCGGCGGCGATAACACCCAGGGAGCCGGCATAGGTTATTATGAATACGCCTTCCCTGTCCGGCAGGGGCTGCTTGGAGATGGCACGAGCCAGGTTGAACATGTGCTCATAATCGCGGGCCCTGATAATCCCGGACTGGCGGAAGACGGAGCTGAAGATCTGGTCGTTGCCGGCTAAGGACGCCGTGTGGGATGCCACCGCCTTTTTGCCGGCCTCGGTGCGACCGGATTTGAGAACGACTATGGGCTTTTCCAATGTGATGCGATGGGCCGCATCTATGAAACGCCGCCCGCCTTTCACGGACTCGAGATACATGCAGATGACATTGATGTTCTCGTCTTTGCTTACCGCCTCCATGATATCGGTCTCATTGATGTCCAGCTTGTTGCCGATGGTGGCAATTATGCCGAAATCCATGATGTGGCGAAGTCCCCAGAGCATACCTGCTGCACACACACCGGCCTGCGAGACCAGGCCGATATTGCCCATACTCAGGGCATCCACAATGCCGATGGATTGGACCATGCTGCAGTGAGTGTTAATGATGCCGGAGCAGTTGGGGCCAAGCAGCCGCACGCCGTACCTGTCGGCGATATCCTTCATCATCCTCTCAATCTTCTTGCCGTCTTCGCCAAGTTCTGCAAAGCCGGCCGACTCGACCACGATGTAGCGCACACCGCACTTGCAGCACTCCTCTACCACATCCGGTGTTATGCCTGCCGAGACAAGGATGATGGCTACATCGACCGATTCCGGCACAGCGCTGATGCAGGGATAGGCTTTGCAGCCGTGAATCTCATCGGCTTTGGGATTGATGGGATAGAGCTTTCCCTTGAAATTGTGGCTGACGAGATTGGTAAATACGTTCCAGCCCAGCTTTCCCGGCGTGCCGGAGGCTCCAATGACGGCAATGCTCCCGGGATAAAACAGGTCGTGCAGGTCCTGCTTGACGGGCGCAGGGGGATCGGGCCTTGGCTCTCCCAGGATTATGCGGGCATCAATTACCATGTAGCCGTCCGGATAGAGGAACACGGGATTGATATCCATCTCCGAGATGTCAGGATTCTCCATTACAAACTCGGAAATGGCCATCAGCAACTTTTCGAGCGCCTCAATATCGGAAGAGTAGCCGCGATATCCTCGTAAAAGAGCATAGCCTTTGATCTCTTCTATCATGTCTTTCGCATCGGAGGCAGAGATGGGAATGGAGCGGAAGGAGACGTCCTTCAAAACTTCTACGAAGACTCCGCCCAGACCAAACATCAATATCGGTCCGAAGGTGGCATCATCGGCTACGCCTACGATGGCCTCCACTCCCTGCCGGGCCATCCTCTGCACAGAGATGCCTGTGACCTTCCTGTCCAGGAATGCCTGGGTGATTTCCCGGTAGGCAGATCTCACCTCATCTGCGTCTCTTAAATTGAGCTTAACTCCGCCGGCATCGGATTTATGGACTACATCCGGGGAGAGCACCTTCATGGCCACGGGACAGGCCAGGGATTGGAATATCTCTACAGCTTCGTCCTCGGACTTTGCTACTCTGGCCCCGGTGGTGGTAATGTCCAGGCTTTCCAGAACGGCTTTGCTCTCATGCTCCATCAGGTAGGTTCTGCCTTCAGTCTTTGCCTGATCAATAACCTCTCGATATTGCTTTGCCATTTTTGTCCCCGATTGCATATTTTCATTTGCTGCTATGTATTTCCTTAGCAGGATTGCATCCATAAAAAGTTTGCTAGACTTGTGAATATTGTTATTTCCCTACCTGTATATTGCGCAACCAAAAGTTTTTGTCATATTTTTTGTCATAATATCAATAAACGCATTTCATAGAATGGGTCAACACACAGCAATGATCCTCCTTCATAAGCGATGCTCTTATCTCAGATAGATGCTAATAATTTTGCATGGATAAGGAAATCGTCCAGGTCATCCTTGAGAAGGAGCCTTCCGTCAAGAACCCCATCTTGATAGAGGGATTCCCTGGAATCGGCCTGGTAGGCAACATCGCCAGCCAGTACATCGTCAACGAACTGAAAATGACCTATCTCGGGGCCATGAGTTCCAGGTACTTTCCGCCACTGGCCGTTCTGCTGGGCGGAGTGGTGAACATGCCGGTTCGCATTTATGAGGATGCGGCCAAGGGCATAGTGATTCTCACCGCTGACATTCCCGTACATCCCCTGGCCTCTTATGAGATTGGAAAGGAGATCGTATCCTGGGCAGGGTCCATAGGGGCTCGAGAGATGATCTGTCTGGCAGGCATAACGGTGATGGGCGAGGAGCATAGGGTTTTTGGCGCAGTAAGCCAGCCGGAATTGCTCGATAAGATAAAGGACAAGGCAGAGGTCTTTGAGCTGGGGACAATTACCGGCATTACCGGCAGCATCATGAATGAGTGCCGCATAAAAAAAATGCCTGCTATTTGCCTTTTGGGCGAGACTGCTTCGGCAGAACCCGACCCAAGAGCGGCCATAGCTACTATCGAGACGCTCAATAAGATCTACGATTTGGGGGTAAGCACGGCCAAGCTCTCCGAACAGGCGGAGCAGATTGAGGTGCAGATGGCGCAACTGGCCCAGCAGATGAAAGCGGCTTCTCCCGAGGGACAGCAAACTCAGCTGCCCAAAGAGTTTCCCATGTACGGGTGATGCCTCATGATCTACATAGCGCTAACGGGATTGGCAAGACATGTGATGAAGGAGCTTACAGCTGCTAGAGTCAGGACGCTGGAGATTCGAAGCCCCAACAACTTCTTTGCGCTTCTCAATCTTCAGCCGGGAGACCGGATATTCCTCACAGAGTCCAGCGCCCTGGATATAGTTCCCGGGACCGGTGGCCTCATCGCCAGCATAAGAGCTCTGCAGACCATTACCCATCGCACAGTCCAATCCAGCGAGGACTACTACGAAGAGCGTGAGGCCCAGGCGGCAAGAGCACAACTGCAACTGGTGGGCGTAGGAAGGGTGAGGAAGATCACAAACTTTGAGCCCGGCACGACCCTTATGCTGGATGTGGATGAGGTGAGGTACTGCGACGCGCGCTAAGAACAAACAATCGGCCATGAAAGTCCTCCTGGTCACGGGAAGGCTGGCTGAGAACCAGGTCAGAGCTTTTGCGGGGGAAGCGGATGTGCTGGTGGCTGATGTCGATGTGGCCGCCTTCATCATCCCTACGATGCTGCTTTCCGCTGCGCCTCAGGGTTACGACCTCATCCTGATCCCCGGTGTCATAACCGCCGATTTTCGGGACGCGGAGCGCGCTCTCTGTACCAAGATCCGTCTGGGTCCCAAGCACGCGGCAGACCTGGGAATAGTGCTGCGTCATCTTGATGCGGGGGAAATAGAGCTCTCGCGCACTGTTCCTGCCTGTCAGCTCTTAGAAGGAAAGATGAGAGAGGATGCTCAGGATCAGGTGGTGAGGCTGGAGGCCAAGTCCTCTTCGCCGCTCCAGATCAGGGGAGTCAAGATCGGGGGCAGCTCTCGCATGAAGGTCCTGGCGGAGATAGTCGATGCCACGCGCTACAGCCCTTCATCACTGGCCGAAAAGATTCGCTACTATGAGGAGCAGGGCGCAGATATGATCGACCTTGGCATACCACTTGATGCCGATGTCGATCAGGTGAACGCAGCGCTGCAAATCGCCAGAAAGGCCACAAATCGTCCCCTGAGCATTGATACCATCAGGCCCGAGCTGATCCTGGCGGGCCTGCAGGCTGGGGCCGATCTTCTGCTCAGCCTGTGCGCCAGCAATCTTTCCCTGGTAGGTGAGGCGGTGGCCAGGGCGGGCGTGCCAGCCGTGATCATTCCCGGTCCCGGCCCCATCAGTCTGGAGGAGAACCTGCGAAGGGCTCAGGATATGGGAATATCCATCATAGCCGATCCTGTTCTTGATCCGCCTCTGCAGGGACTGGCCTCTTCGCTGCAAAGGTACCAGCTCTTCTGCCAGGATCATCCTGATATCCCTCTCTTCTTTGGAGTGGGCAATGTATCGGAGCTAATTGACGCCGATACCGTCGGCGTCAATGCCCTTTTAGCCGTCCTGGGGGCGGAGACGGGCGCCTCCATTCTCTTCACGCCGGAGTTTAGCGCCAAAGCGAACGGAAGCGTGCATGAGCTTGCCCTGGCCGCGAAAATGATGCTCCTGGCCCGGAAGCGAAGGGCGCCTCCCAAGGACCTGGGCCTTGATCTTCTCATCTTGAAGGAGAAGCGGCGCTTGCCTGAGGAAGCCATGCCCGAAGAGTTCGTGGAAGCGAAAGAAGGTCACAATTATGAGCTGGATGGCAGAGGTAGCTTCAGAATATTTCTCTCTCGGGGATTGATTCTGGCTCAAAACGGTGGCATAACCGTGGCCGGAAAGAATGCTCGTGATATCCTCAATACTCTCATAGAGATGGGTTTGGTCAGCCGCCTGGACCATGCCGGCTACCTGGGTCGCGAACTGGAGAGGGCACAGATCGCTCTTCATCTGAAAAGAAGCTATGTCCAGGACGAACCTCTATGGGCCTCAGAGAAACGTTAAATAATTGGTCTCTAGACATAGGTGCGGATGAATTCGAAGGCTTTTGCTATCTTAGTAGGCGTTATCATGGTACTGTCCGGCTTTGCAAGTTTCGTGATGATGGGCGGCAACCAGGACGAGGCCGTTATTGTGCCATCGGACCGCGACTCTTTGCAGACCTTTGGAGTACAGGGCCGCTTAGTGGATTGGAACTTCGAGGGACTGCAGGATGTCCTGGAGATGTCTCCGGAGAGTACCGTCATGGCATACTGGATAAACCTGAGCGCGTCGCAGAATCTGACGGATGCCGCGACAGCGGCTCTGCCCCAGTCTCTGGGCTTGAACTACGCAAGCCAGCTTTACAGCACCAAGATTGAAGGGCTAGCCGGTGTCGATTTCAATGGCACCAGGATGGAGTTTCACAGGATTATGCCCTACCGGGTGGGCTACAATAGCCTGGTCATACCGTATCAAGGCTACATGATGATCCCGGGAGGAAACGATTACGTAACCGTTCTCGGAAAGCCCGTTCTCTTCGGGACGCAGGACTCTGTGCGGCAGGTTATAGATGTGATCGACGGAGGCTTGTCTTCCCAGAATTTCACTCTAATCGATGATGAGCAAGCGGACCTGCAGCTAGCGGCTCTTGGCAGTGGTGGCAGTGGCATGCCCCTTTCCGGCGGATACAACGAATTTTTCCTGAGTGTAACGGCAGCAGAAAGCCAGGACGAAGGCTTTTATCTAAATGCCAGATATCTGCGGCCTCAGACAAGTGTGGTCAGCAAGGTCAGGGAAATCGCTGCGAAAAACAATCTCAGTTATTCCACCAAAGCCTCCGACATAGAAATATCTGGACTTGTGGCCAGGGAAAGTATGCAGAATGTGCTGATGGCTCTTCTTGGGCCATAGCGCAACCTTTTTACATATGGAGCTAATGGCAGATCTATCTGAACCGTCTAATACGTTTAGGCGTTTTTGCGATGAATGATGATGGGCAGGCTGCCCTGAAGGAGATTTAATTATGGCAAGACCAATATTCGTAAGGTTTGATGTTCCAGCAGAGCTGGCCACCAAATCTCTTGAGGCCCTCGAAATGGCCCGTGATACAGGCAGAATTAAAAAGGGAACCAACGAGGCCACCAAGGCCATTGAGCGCGGTGTGGCTCGTCTGGTTATTGTTGGCGAAGATGTTGTACCTCCTGAGATTGTGGCACATATTCCAGCTCTTTGCGAAGAGAAGAAGACGCCTTACATATATGTCAAGAAGCAGAGCGAACTTGGCGCAGCTGCCGGCCTTGGCGTAAAGAGTGCCGCTGCAGCAATCGTGGAGCCTGGAAAGGGAAAAGAGCTGCTTGATGAAATCGTCCAGAAAGTAGCCGCATTAAAGTAGGTGATTTCCGATGGATGATGATAACGGCATACCGGCAGAGGTCATCGAGGTCATCGGCGTTACTGGCATGCATGGCGAGGCGACGCAGATCAAGTGTCGTATCCTGGAAGGCAACAACAAGGGCCGCATTATCACCAGGAACTGCATGGGACCCATCCGCATGGGCGATGTCCTGATGCTGCTGGAGACTGCCAGAGAAGCCAAAAAGCTTACCAGCAGGTGAAGCAAGATGGAAGAAAGAAAGTGTTCTTTTTGCAATAAAATCATCGAGCCGGGCACAGGTAAGCTTTATGCCAAAAGAGATGGCACGATCTTTTACTTCTGCTCGTCCAAGTGCGAGAATAACGTTGCCCTTGGCCGTGTAACGAGAAGAATCAAGTGGGCCAGAAAGGGGGCATAAGGCCTGGTGGAAATAGAACGGACCTTCATCATGGTAAAGCCCGATGGTGTGCAGCGAGGTCTCATTGGCAAGATACTGCAGCGCATAGAGGAGAAGGGCTTCAAGATAGTGGCTATGAAGCTCGCTGCAATGCCGGTGGAGAAGGCCAAAGAGCACTACGCTGAGCACGTGGGAAAGAAGTTTTACCAGGATCTGGTGGATTTCATCACCTCTGGCCCCTCCGTCTCTATGGTGGTTGAGGGTCGGGGCGCTATTGCGGCCATGAGGAAGATGAACGGTGCTACCAATCCGGTGGATGCCGTCCCTGGAACCATTCGAGGGGATCTGGCCATTGAGACCGGGCGAAATGTGGTGCACGGCTCGGATTCAGCCGCATCGGCGGCTCGCGAGATAGCGCTGCATTTCAGCGAATCAGAACTGGTGGCCTATAAGCGAATCGATGAAGCATGGCTTTACGAGTGAGATCAGGCAGAATTCATTTCTGCCCTCACCATAGGAGCCTTTAAATTCTCAAAAAATAAAAAGTATTTTTTAGACTTACTCCACAGAGAAGCGACCATTATGCAACAGAAGTCCAAAAAGGCCGGTAAAGCGAAGGGCGAAAAGTCCAATCTCAGAACACCCATAGTAGTGGTGATGGGGCATGTGGACCACGGCAAGACCTCTCTTTTAGATAAGATCAGAGGAACCGCTGTTGCTAAGGGCGAAGCCGGGCTGATCACTCAGCACATAGGTGCCACGGAGGTTCCGCTGGACGTGGTCCAGGAGTTTTGTGGATCGCATTTCGGCAAGGAGATGCAGATTCCCGGGCTGCTGTTCATCGATACGCCGGGGCATCATGCCTTTACCTCTATGCGAAGTAGAGGGGGCTCTCTGGCCGATCTGGCTGTGCTGATTGTGGATGTAAACGAGGGCTTTCTGCCTCAGACCATCGAGTCGCTGACCATTCTCAAGCGCTTTAAGACCCCATTTGTCGTCGCCGCCAACAAGATGGATCGCATCGGCGGCTGGCATCCCGTAGCCAACTCTCCTTTTGCCAAGAGCCTCAAGGCGCAAAATGAGAGAGTAACCGAGGTGCTGGATACAAAGATCTACGAGCTGGTGGGCGAGCTCTATAAGCATGGACTCGATGGGGATAGGTATGATCGAATCGCCGACTTCACCAGAACGATTGGAATTGTGCCCATAAGTGCCATTACAGGAGAAGGTGTGCCCGATCTTCTCATGATACTGGTGGGGCTGGCCCAGAGATTTTTGAAGGATAATTTGAAGCTCACCGCGACCGGACCTGGTGTGGGCACAATCTTAGAAGTAAAAGAGGAGAAGGGTCTGGGCACGACTTTAGATGTCATCCTCTACAACGGCGAATTCAACTCGGGCGATACGGTAATTGTGGGCACGGCCCATGAGCCTATTGTCACAAAGATCAGAGCCCTGCTCAAGCCCAAGCCTCTGGCGGAGATTCGAAGCGAGGAGAGATTTCTGCCGGTAAAGCATGTGGTGGCAGCTTCTGGGGTGAAGATCGCAGCTCCTAAATTGGAGAACGCTCTGGCGGGATCGACTATTCGAGTGGTGACCTCTCCCGAAGAGATAGAGGCACTTTCCAAGGAGTTGAAATCGGAGCTGGAGGCGGTGCGCATTGATACTGAGTGCGAGGGCGTGATCTTGAAAGCAGATACCATCGGCTCGCTGGAAGCGCTGGTGGGCGAGCTGAAGGCCAAGAGCATAGCCATCCACCATGCTGATGTAGGCCCCGTTTCCCGAAGGGATGTGATTCGGGGCGCGGCCATCAAAGATCCCCTGCACTCCGCGATTTTAGCCTTTAATGTGGAAATCTTGCCTGATGCCATTATCGAGATTCAGAAGACCAATGTGCCCGTATTTTGCAGCGATATCATCTACACCATTCTGGAGAGCTATGAGCAGTGGATAGATGAGCAGAAGATGCGCATAGAGCAGGAGCGGCTTGAGGCAGTCATTCGGCCCGGGGCGGTGCGTCTTTTGCCAGACTGCGTATTCCGCCAGTCCAGGCCGGCCATTGTAGGCGTGCAGATCATAGGTGGTGTGGTCAGGACCCAGGTCAATTTGATGAGAGAAGACGGTGCCAATGTGGGCGAGATTAAGGGAATCCAGGCGAGAAACGAAAACGTCGGCTCCGCAACCGTCGGCCAGGAAGTGGCCATCTCCATCGACGGACCGACCGTAGGCCGCCAGATCCATGAGGGCGATATCCTCTATGTCAACATTCCTGAGAAGCATGCCCGCATTGTGGAGCTGGAGCTCAAGCCGAAGCTGGCTGAGGACGAGCGCGAGGTATTGGATCAATTCCTGGAGATAAAGCGCAAGAAAGATCCCTTCTGGGGAAGATAAAGGTGTTATAAATCGCGCTGGATGAGATCATAATTCCGCTGCTGGCCGTCGGGCTGGCTGAGATGGGGGACAAGACTCAGCTCTCTATCCTGCTCCTTTCTTCCCGGACCCGGGAATATTTTCGGCTTCTCCTGGGCGTGATGCTGGCCTTTCTGCTGACGGATGGATTTGCCATCCTGGTGGGCTCCTGGGTGACTGGCGTAATTCCTGACCATCTGGTAAAGATTGTCTCAGGATTTGTGTTTATTCTCTTTGGCATATTGATATTGAAGGGAGATGGGGATGACGCAGGGCCAAGCGACCTCTCTGCAAAGAGTGCCTTTATGTCGGGCTTCACTATGATCTTCCTCTCGGAGTGGGGTGACAAAACCCAAATTGCTTCTGCCCTCTTTGCCACGGAGTACAATCCTCAGATGGTTCTTATAGGTGTCATGATTGCTCTCCTGGTGCTATCTGTCATGGCCATTTTTTTGGGCAAGTATCTTTCCAGCAGAATCGATCGCCGCGTGATTACCAGAGTGGCAGGTGCTGCATTTTTGCTGATCGGCCTGTCTTTCCTGGTCTCTGCCGTTGCTTCGTCTGCATTTGCCGTCACACTTTGAAAAGAATACCGGGTTGATTGAGATCCCGGCAGTCATTGCGTTGGGTGTAATCGTCTTCATGCTGATATCTTCCATTGTTTTATCCTTGATCCTGCCTGATAGGAGGGCAGGGAGGAGCTGGCAAAGTTTCATCTAAAATAGCGGGCTTGGGTCCGATGAGAAACTGAATTTAATATTTGGGAAATATAATGAAAAGATAAAATAAGAAAATATAATAGGAATAGGATAGAAAAGCCTCTCGGCCCTCTATCTTGTCTTCAATTTACTTATTGTAAGAGTCTACTGCTTCTCAACTTTGTCCGCCTTGGGGCCTTTCTCGCCCTCAATGACCTCGAAGCTTACCTTGTCACCCTCATCGATTGTGACACCGGGCTTCAGGCCTGTTACATGGACAAAATAGTCCTTGCCATCGTCGCCTGCTATGAATCCAAAGTTCTTTACTCTGTTGAAAAACTTAACTGTTCCATCTACCATTTTTAATTCCTCTAATTGTGTTAGCAGGAGTACCATGATCTTCCTGTACTTATAGTTGCTGGCATTGACCTGGGCCGCATCACTGCAGTCTCGAACAATCGTGTGCTGTCGTATGTTGGGGAAATTGTTTTATAGAAGATCAAATACTGTGAACCTGAGAATTAGCAAGAAAGCTCGCAAATAAGCAATTATTGGAGGATTATCAAATGGCAGGAATGGGCGGAACGCCAGTTATCATTTTAAGGGACACCCGCAGAGAGTCGGGAAGAGATGCTATCTCGAATAACATCATGGCTGCCCGCGCCGTGGCCAATGCGGTGAGGAGCACCATGGGCCCCAAGGGCATGGACAAATTGCTGGTCGACTCCATTGGAGACGTAACCATCACCAATGACGGCGTGACTATTTTAAAAGAGATGGATGTGCAGCATCCCGCGGCCAAGATGTTGATTGAGGCCGCCAAGACCCAGGACAAGGAAGTGGGCGATGGTACCACCACCGTGGCCGTCCTGGCTGGCGAGCTGCTCAAGAAAGCCGAGGTCCTCTTGGACCAGAAGGTTCATCCTACTATGATTGTGCAGGGGTACAGACTGGCTGCGGAAAAGGCGGTGCAGATTGTCAAGTCCATAGCTGTAGATGCCCCGGAAAATGATCGCGCCCTCCTGGTGAAGATTGCTGAGACGGCCATGACCGGCAAGCTGGCTGAGTCCCCGGACAACAAGATGGCCAGTTATGCAGTCGACCTGGTCCTCAATGCCATTGAGACCTACAACGGCAAGAAGAACTTTGACATGGACCGGGTCAATGTGGAAAAGAAGGTCGGCGAGAGCACTCTGGATTCGGAGATCCTTGAAGGCATAGTGATCGATAAAGAGATCGTCCACCAGAACATGCCCCGCAAGGTTGCAAACGCCAAGATTGCACTTCTTTCCACGCCCATTGAATCCAAGGATACCGAGAACAAGACTGAGGTGCAGATCACCTCTTCCACTCAGTTCCAGCAGTTCATGGAGCATGAGAAGATGAGGATAAAAGAGGCTGCGGACAAAGTTATCGCCAGCGGCGCTACAGTGGTCTTCTGCCAAAAGGGCATCGATGATTTGGCCCAGCATCACCTGGCCAATGCCGGAGTTCTCGCCTTGCGGCGGGTCATAAAGAAGGACCTGGACAAACTGGCAAAAGCGACCGGTGCTAACATCGTCACCGGCCTGGATGAGCTGAAGCCCAGCGATCTGGGCACAGCTGCCCTGGTAGAGGAGAAGCGCGTGGGAAGCGGCATCATGACCTTTATCACCGGCACCAAGAATCCTTCTGCAACCCTTCTGCTGCGAGGCGGCACTCAGCAGGTCTTAAACGGCCTGGAGAGAGCTCTGGACGATGCCCTCCACGCCGTGGCCGATGTGGTAGAGGACAGCAAGCTGGTGGCTGGTGGCGGAGCCCCTGAGATTGAACTTGCTCTGCGCCTGCGAGAGTATGCTGCCACTTTAAAGGGCCGCGAGCAACTGGCCGTCACCAAGTTCGCCGAGGCGATGGAGATCGTGCCCAAGACCCTGGCCGAGAATGCGGGCTATGATGCCATCGACAAGGTTATTGAACTGAAGAACAAGCACGGCGCGGACAAGAATGCGGGCCTCGACGCCTACACCGGCGAGATCCAGGACATGCTGAAGCGGGGGATTGTCGAGCCTTTGCGTGTCAAGATTCAGGCCATTTTGTCGGCAACTGATGCCGCTTGCCTCATCCTGCGCATCGATGATGTTCTGGCTTCGACCAAAGAGCCTCCTGCGCGCGCTCCCGGTGGAATGCCGCCAGGAATGGGAGGTATGGGCGGAATGGGTGGCATGCCAGGTATGGGCGGTATGCCGCCAGGGATGTTCTAGGCTGAGAATGCCGGAAATCCCTTTTATCAATTTATTTTTTAATAGAAACAGAAACGCAATTGTGAACTCAGAGATTTTGCTCCTGTCGTTTTATCTGTAATAAGAAAGTAATACTGAAAATAGTATATGCATATTGATTACGGTATCTTTATATAAGTTGCAGCAGTAACCTTTCTAAAAGGTCGATGGCAATGGTGGAGTATCTGACATGGCTGATCTTTCTAGTGTTGGCGATATTCTCCGTAACCATCATCCAGCTCCAGGTCGGCCGCCACAAGAAGTTGCAAGATGACTGCCGTCAATTACAACGAAATATTCAACTTTTCCAGGATAAACTAAGGGGGAAGGAGTGCAGCATTGATCAGCTCCAGCGTGGCTTCGCTCAATTGCTCAAGTGGAAAGAACGTGCCTTTGAACTAGAAGAAGAGCTTAAAAGAGTAAAGCAGACGCAGGGTTATGCCTGCGCCCAGCGGCAGCAGTTCCTGGAGGATTACATCGCTAAATCTCAAAAAAATCCTGCCGTTCTTTTCCTGGGCACTTTTCCCTCCTTGGGCCGGCATACATTCGAGGACAAACTCCATCGCATGCTGGAGGATGCTCTTTTTGAGATAGTAATAGTGTCTCCCTGGATAAAAAGGCAGACCTGGAACAGGATGAAAGTGCCACTAGGCAGTTTCTCTCGGAGGGGGGGAACTCTGAGGGTATTCATGCGAGGAAGCGAGTCGGACTACTCGTTAGGACTGAGTGACAATCTGCAGGATGTGATCTCTGACCTGGGTGGCGAGGTGCTGATGGTAGCCCAACTACATGCCAAGATTTACATGGTGGATCGAAGGGAGGCCATAGTCGCCTCCGCTAACTTAACCCGGGGCGGCACGGAGGGCAATTACGAGGGCGGAATCTGGGTGAATGATCCGGTTGTGTTGAAGGAGATATGCGAGTTTATAGATAACATATCGACTGCAAAAAATGTTTAATAATATTGTTTCTAGGTCTTCAACATTCTCTCTCTCCAGCGCCGCGCGTGTTCTCTTGCATGCTCATAGCTGGCGCCGCATAGAGCAGCTAATCGCATGCAATAGCCTCGTTCAGTGACCGGAGAGGAACGATGTAGGGTCTTCCCAGAGCG
>JAFGNK010000032.1 GCA_016927055.1 Methanotrichaceae archaeon
AGAGCGAAGGGCTAGCAAAGCGTGGCCTGATTTACGCACCTGAAGAATAGGTAAGAACTAAAATAGATCAACGAAGACGTAATATGGCTGGGAATGCAGTGAGATGGTCTTTTTTCCTGTCTCGCGGTACTTAGCCGCAGGGCAGCCAATCAATGCTGACGTAGCCAAGCGTGCTGTTGGACCAGAGCTGGATGAACTTCTCAATATTGAATACGCCCATCAGATCTTCAGTGGCCCGGCTGTAGGTGACATGGCGGCCCATGAGGTCCGGCATTGTCTCTTTGGACTGCCAGGCGATGTGAGCCTTTCCCATGACATTGGAATTAATATTGACCTCTAGAGAAGCATTGCCCCGCGTGTAGTCCTTTTCAATATTGGATGTATTGTAGGAGCGGCTGACAATCTGCGTCTCCTTTTCCAGGTGCTCGAAATCCTTGTAGGACTCGGTGACGCTCGCCCCGGCGTCGTAGTTCTTGACACAAAGAGTATCTTCGGTGTTGACATTACTCATGGCCTGGTAGAATGAGGCTGGCATATCTGCGGCAGCAAGGCTGAATAGGAGGAAAATTGAAAACAAAATCAGCATCTTTCCACATGCCCGCATCGGCTGGTTGATTGCACAGCTTCTATTTAAGCTGTTGGGCGCAAATGGGTGGGCAAGCCATGATACTACGATCGCTGCATAGTGGTTATGACTGATGAACGGATTTGTGCAGTACTCTCTTGAAGAAGGCAGATCAATTCTGGTGGAAGTCGATGTGCCAAGGCTGCAAAATCTCTTTCGCAATAGAAAATGAAAAAAAGGTCTGGATAGTATCGTCTTATCTTCATTTCGTCGAGACTATCTTTATCACGTCCCCGTCCTTCAGCTCGTGCTTCTCACCCAGCCGCATCTTGCTTTTGCCGTCGATGGCGAAGAGGAAGCTCTCCCCGATATCGGAATGCACCCGGAAAGCCAGGTCACGTGCCGTGCTGCCCCGCTTCATGAGGAAGGCATCGGGCAGAATCACGCCCTTTCTATCGGTAAACTTGTTCTCGTCCTCCACCGGATAGAGCACGATGTAGTCCAGGAGCTCGAAGACGGCCCGGTTGATGCACTGCTGCACTCCCGTCCCGCCATACTGCTTCATGAGGGCCCGAATCTTCTCCAGGCCCGCCGTCTGGGCTTTGTTGAGCTGGCCCACGACCTCAAAGTCAGCATCGCCGGGCTTGTACTTGATCAGCCCTGCCTTCTCGGCCATGCGCAAGGCAATCTCGGCGGCGCCACTTACCGGTATGACCAGATCATCCTTCAAGGCCAGCAGCTTCTTAACATTTTCAGGAGGGGCTATATCCATCTTGTTGGCTGCCAGGATCATGGGTTTGCTGTAGGCGCGCAGCAGCCCGGCAAAGCGGAGCACATCCTCATCCTGCCAGCTGCCCAGCTCTTTTTTCATCTCAGCCACAGCCCGACGGACCTGGTTGTCCGTGACACCGGCCCCTGCCATCTGGTCTATTAGAACCTGTTCGGGCTTGCCTCCCAGCGCTTTGTAGTTTCTCATCAGCTTGTCCCAGTTGCGCTTGAGAATGCCGTTCAGCCACATGGTGATCTCGTGCTCCAGGAATTTGACATCGGAGACGGGATCGTGGTTGGCGAGCCCTACTGGATTGCCCTCCGCGTCCGTGCCTCCCGAGGCATCCAGGACGTGAATGACTGCTTCCGATACGCGCAGAGCATCGAGGAACTCGTTGCCCAGGCCC
This sequence comes from Methanotrichaceae archaeon, assembly GCA_016927055.1. Lineage (GTDB taxonomy): Archaea > Halobacteriota > Methanosarcinia > Methanotrichales > Methanotrichaceae > Methanothrix. Next base: position 1,741 of record JAFGNK010000032.1, read on the forward strand.
TTGCCCAGGTGGGCATCGGGCACCAGGCCGGCCACGTCAATCAACTCGATAGCAATGAAGCGCAGGCCATCCACGCATTTGCCACAGCCTTCCTTGATGCCCAGATCCTTGCAGGGGCAGGGCACGCGCACGTAAGAGACGCCGTGGTTGGCGTCGATAGTGGTGAACGGATAGTTGGCAATATCCACCTCTACCAGGGTCGCTGCCTTGAAAAAAGTGGATTTGCCGGAGTTGGGTTTTCCAGCCAGACCGACGGAGAGCATTTTAAATCAGTGTTCCTTTTTTGCCTTTTCTAGCGGATGATTCCGCTCACGTTCATCTCGACAGACTTTTTCTCAAAGCGCTGCACCTTGCCGGCAGCCAGCCTCTTTGCCAGAGCCAGACCCTTCTCTGAGACTGCCTTCTCCTGCACTGCGCCTGCGGCGAGCGTGGCCGCGTACAGCTTCTCGCCGGCATCGGTGCGGGTGAGGATGGTGGACCAGCCTTCGCCCGAGCCCACACTGCCCACGGAAACGTCCGCCAGCTCGCTGGCAAAGTCAAAGCAGGGGCCGCATCCCGGGAAGGTGTACTCGTCCGTCTCCTCGATCTTGACCTCATGGGCTTTGCCGGTCTTGTCGATTACCCGGAACATGCCCTTCTTGATCTCGAAGCGGGCCACATCCCTGGGCTCCAGCCCGAATTTACCCTTCACGAGGCCGGTTATGAGGGCATCGTAGTCGAAGTTCTCCATGCAGAAGAGGCCCACGAGCAGAGCAATCTTGTCCTGGCCGAACTGGTAGGGCTCATCCAGGAGCATGACCTTTCTCAGGCCCTGAATCTGGCAGGGTGTGCCCACGAAGCCGATCTTCTTGTAGCCTTTTTCCAGGGCCTCGCTGACGGCATTGACGCTGTTGGAAATGGTGTACTTGGTTCCGGCAGCGCTTCTGATCTCCTCGGCAGAGGTGGCCACGCGAGCTACAGTTTTCCACTCTCCATCCCTGTCTGTGATGACGGCGCAGTCGATCATGCCCGACTGCAGAGCCTGTACCAGCAGGGCGGTGGCCACGCCACCATCTTGGGCCTTGTCCTGGGCGGGCTTTGCCTGGGCGGAAACTGCCTTATGGTAGATTCCCAGGGCCTCGTCGGCATTTCGTGTCCTGCCGAAGAGCTTGGACTCCATTGCTCCCATGTCCAGGAAGGTCCTGGGGCAGTAGGTGAAACACAGGCCGCAGAGGGGATCGTAATTCACCAGGGCGGGCTTGTTCTCCACGTGATCAATTCTGGGGCAGAAGGCCTCGCAGGTGCCGCAGCGGCAGCATATCTCCGACTTAATGACCTTATACTCCAGCTCTCCGAATCCACATTCCAGATAAGTGGGCTCAGCAAACTTCTCCTTGGCAGCCATGATCGTGATCTCCAAAAGTTGGTGGCTTAAAGTATTCTTCCGACCTAAAGCTTTTATGGTTCGAAAGGTCAGAAGCCAGGCAATGATCCTGGGCCTGGATATAGGTGGAGCCAATACCAAAGCTGCCAGCTCCGATGGGCAATATGCCCAAAGCGTCTACCTGCCCCTCTGGAAGCAGGCACCGCTGGAAGAGGTGCTGAGGCTCTTTGCCCTGCAAGAGCCCCAGGCGGTGGCGGTTGTAATCACGGGCGAGCTGGCTGACTGCTTTTCCACCAAGCGGGAGGGAATAAAATCTCTGACAGCGACCGTGAAGAGAGCCTTCTCCTGTCCTATCTACTTCTGGGGAGCGAAGGGCTTTGCCTGGGCTGACCCCATGGAACTGGCTGCTGCCAACTGGGCTGCTTCCGCGGCTTTGCTGGCAGGCGAGATAGGAGACTGCCTCTTTGTGGACATGGGCAGCACCACCACAGACCTCATCCCGATCAAGGAAGAGGCGCTGGCCGGCAAGACGGACTTTTTGCGCCTGGCCGGAGGCGATTTGGTCTACATGGGGATGCTGAGAACCAGGCTGGATGCACTTTTACCTGCGGCCCGGATCAGAGGGCTGAGGGTGGCGCTGGCACCGGAATTTTTTGCCATCATGGCCGATGCCCGCCTCGCTTTGGGCCGGATATCCGAAGAGACCTATGCCTGCGAGACGCCCGACGGAGCGGGAAAGGATCGCGAGGCTGCACTGCGCCGGCTGGCGCGCTCTGTCTGTGCCGACCTGGAAGAGATCGGCGAGGCGGGGGCCCTGGCCATAGCCGAGCAGGCCTGCGAGAGGCAAAAAGAGATTCTCGTAGCGGCCATGGAAAGGCAGGCGAAAAAGCACAACCTGGAGAAGGTGGTGGCGGCGGGGATCGGTGAGGGGCTGATTGCAGAGGGAGCGGCGTTCCTGGGGCTGGAGTGCGTCCAGCTCTCGGAGAGGTACGGGGCCAAGATATCGGATGTGTTCCCGGCCTATGCCGTGGCCAGGCTGGCCGATAAAGAAGAAGGCAAAATTCAGAGATAGATGCAGTTGAAAATGGCGGAACATAGGTCACGTTATCATTATCAAGAATATGGATATGAACGGTATTACTACGATGACTATTTCCAGGGCAAAATGCGCCAATGCACATTTAATTAAATTTAAATAGTTAGATATACAAGTAGTTTGTTGGAGCCTTCCCCTGAGAAAATCCCTTTCACCCCGAAGGCTCATACTCCCTTAATATTCTATCACGATTGCCTCGTTCGGCGACGTTTCACCACAAAGATCACAAAGCTCACAAAGAACGCACAAAGCGACTAAACTTGCAGATGGAAACTGCAGTAACCTCAGGTTAGCC
>JAFGNK010000033.1 GCA_016927055.1 Methanotrichaceae archaeon
AAGTGGCATTGAAGACCAACGCTTGGGCAAAGTCCATTTTAAATACTAGAAATGCTCAGAAGGAGCACCCCTGAAAAAAGGTCTTGTCTCATGCCTCCCGCATCTGGAATTCTCCTGGGCAATCATCTGGATTTTACGGAAGTATACGATATAAGTGCGCCCCTAAACATGGTGCCCACCTACCCTGGCGACAGGCTGTACTTCCGGGAGTGGATGGCAAGGTTGGATGGGGGCGATGACTATTGTCTGTCTGCCTTATCTCTGAGCTCTCATGCCGGCACGCATCTCGATTTCCCTTCTCATCTGCAGAGGGGTGGAAGGGCCCAGGAAGAGTATTCCCTTAATCGCTTCATAATCCCGGCAGAGGTTATCTCCATCCCAGGAGAGGGGCCGATTCAGCCATCCAGCTTGCAGGGCTGCGAGATCACTAAAGGGCAGGCTCTTCTCTTTAAGACTGACAATTCCCAAAAGCATCTCATGCGTCAAGCTGCCTTCTCGGAAGAGTTTGTCTCCCTTTCTCCCGACGCCGCCCGAATCTGTGCTGCTGGAGGGATCGGCCTGGTGGGAATCGATTACCTCTCCGTAGATAAACATGGAGATGACTCTCTGCCCGTGCATCGCACTCTTTTGGAGAACGATATTTTGATTCTGGAGGGCATCGATCTTGCTGGCATCCCCAGCGGCAGATACTGCCTCATCTGCCTTCCCCTGAGCATAGAAGATGCAGAAGCCTCTCCCGTGCGGGCCGTTTTAGTGAGGTAATGATATGGATACGGATCTCGGGCCAATGTACCGATCCGCCCTGGAAGCTCTGGATGAGGCCGTCTGCCTCTGTGACCTGGACGGCAAGATCCTTTACATTAATCCGGCTGCAGAGAGGCTGACGGGATGGCAAAGAGAGCAAGCATCAGGAAGAGATTGCCGCCTTATTTTGGGCGAGACATGCGACACCATTCTTGAATCATGCTCTATTGAAGTCAACAAGAAAAATCGGGGAAGTATTGAATTGAACGGTAGGCCCCTGCAGTATTGCGTATCTTCCCTGCTGGATCATGATGGGCCAGAAGGATTCGTAATCACCCTGAATAGCCCGCAGGCCATCGTTTGCGAGGCACAAGAATGTCATTCTTCCTTTTCCGCGGGAAGTGGGGATGGTATCACTGAGAATGATTTGCGCAGGAGGGACAGGCTCCTGGCAGGGGCGGCTTTGGCCATAAACCAGCTCTTGATCACAGGGGATATGGATCTTGCTTTCGCTCAGGTCCTGGAGGTTCTGGGATGCTCGGCCAATGTGGACCGGGCATATATCTTTGAGCACCATCTGGGGGAAGGCGGTGAGCATCAAATCCTTCTTCGCCATGAGTGGAAGCGTGATGCTGGGCCGCAGCATCAAGTTGACCTATTTGATATTAATATATCCTATAGCTCTCTGCCGGATTGGTATGAGACCCTTTCCGGGGGCATGCCCATGCGGAGTTTGACCCGGGAACTGCCCATTTTGCCAAGACGGCAAATGGAAAAATTGGGTGTCCTTTCCTTCTTGATCGTCCCCATCTTTGCAATGGAACGATTCTGGGGCTTTATTGGCTTTGATGATCGAAGGTGTGAGAGAATCTGGACCTGGGGCGAGGCATCGATCTTGATGACCATGGCCAGCGCCATCGGCGGATTCATGGACCGCGCTGTGGCCCAGGCGGCTTTGAGAGAGAGCGAAGAGAAGTATCGTGAGCTGGTGGAAAGCTCGAGCAGCATCATCATACGAGCGGAAACCAGCGGCCGCATCAAGTTCATCAATAAATTCGGCCTGCAGTTCTTTGGTTATACAAGAGAAGGAATCCTGGGCCAAAATGTGGTGGATACCATCATTCCTGCCGCACACTTTGAAGCCTGTAATCTTAAAGAGATAATGGAAAATTTCAAACAGCATCCTGAAAGTTATTCAACCAATGTCATGGAGAACATGCGATCCAATGGTGAGAAGGTTTGGATCGCCTGGACCCACCGACCTGTGCAAAATGAGCAGGGCAAAATTGTCGAAATCCTGTGCATCGGCAATGATCTAACCGAGAATAAACTATCTTCAGAGAAGCTTAAAGAAGCGGTGCAAGACCTGCGCATGGCTCGTGACTATCTGGAAAATCTCGTTGGGCATGCCAATGCGCCCATAATTGTCTGGGATCCATTTTTTCAGATCACCAGATTCAATCATGCCTTTGAGAGGCTGACCGGTCACCTGGCGAGGGATATCCTGGGCCGGCATCTGGACATTCTCTTTCCTGAGGCAAGTCGAGCTGCATCTTTAGCCTACATCGAAAAAACTCTCGATGGCGAGCACTGGGACGCGGTTGAAATTCCCATTTTAAGAAAAGACGGAGTGGTGAGGACTGTGCTCTGGAATTCGGCCACCATCTACGACGAAGAAGGCAAAAAGGTGGTGGCCACCATCGCCCAGGGTCAGGATATAACAGAGCGCAAGGAGGCTGAGCGGCAGGTAATCTTCCAGGCATCTCTGCTTGACCAGGTTAGAAATGCCGTAATTGCCACTGATATCGAAGGCAAGATAGTGTACTGGAACCATTTCTCAGAGGTGCTCTATCAGTGGAAGGCAGATGAGGCGCTCGGCAAAAGCATTGCCGAGACCATCGTGCCAGAGGGAAAAGGCGGCCTCATAAAAGAGGTAGTCGAGGATATTATTCGCAATGGCTATCGAGAGAGCGAACACATGGTGCGCAGAAAGGATGGCAGCCTGTTCCCGGCTTTTTATGTATTCAATGTGCTCAAGGATCTGCAGGAAAAAATCGTGGGATTTGTGGGCGTCTCCATCGACCTTACCGAGTGGAAAAAGGTAGAGCAGGATCTGCGCCTGGCAAAAGAGCATGCCGAGTCGGCTACAAAAGCCAAGTCCGAGTTTTTGGCCAACATGAGCCACGAGATTCGCACGCCCATGAACGCAGTCATCGGCCTTACCGATCTTCTTCTCGAAACAAGGATCAATTCTGAACAGCGAGATTACATCGAGACCATTCGCAGCAGCGGGGACTCACTCCTGGCTGTGATAAGCGATATCCTGGACTTCTCCAAGATTGAAGGCGGGATGCTGGATCTGGAAATGGAGCCCTTTGATCTGCAAGAGTGCCTGGAGGCATCTGTGAATATGGTAGCCCAAGCTGCGGCGAGGAAGGGTCTTGGACTGGGCTTCAAGGTAGAGCCAAAAGTCCCTCGTCTGCTCTTGGGAGACTTGATTCGCCTCAAGCAAATTCTGGTCAACCTGCTGGGCAATGCCGTCAAATTTACGAAAGCTGGAGAGATTTCAGTCCGCGTATCCTCCCGGCCAAAAGACGGAAAAAATGAAGTTGAGTTTGCGGTCAGGGATACAGGTATAGGCATAAGCAAAGATCGCATGAGCCGTCTCTTTCAATCCTTCAGCCAGGTGGACGCCTCCACTACCCGCAAGTACGGCGGCACGGGCCTGGGACTGGCTATTAGCAGGAATCTGGCCAAGCTGATGGGTGGGCGAATTTGGGCGCAAAGCGAGCCTGGAAAGGGATCCGTCTTCTACTTTACCATCCAGGCAGAAGCAGCTATGCAGCCTTCCTTTGCAGAGCCGCAAGAAGGCGCCCTCCTGCCGTCCCCAGGCCTGGACGATGAAGCGAAAAGGCACCTTAGCATATTGCTGGCTGAGGATAACGCCGTCAACCAGAAGGTGGCAATGCGCATGCTGGAGCACCTGGGCTACAGAGCAGACATTGCAGCCAACGGTTTGCAGGTTCTGGGCGCACTGCAAAGCCATCCTTATGATGTGGTGCTCATGGATGTGCAGATGCCGGAGATGGACGGCCTGGAGGCGACGAGAAGCATTCGCTGCATGCCGGGCCGCCAACCCTACATCATTGCCATGACGGCACATGCTATGAAAGGCGATCGAGAGGAATGCCTTGAGGCAGGCATGAACGATTATGTCTCAAAACCGGTGCGAATCGAAGAGCTGCAGGCTGCCATAGAACGCAGCCTGTCTGCTGTTAAGGGCGAAAAGAGAAAGCTGGTGGTTTTGCCGGAGATGCCTGCCATAACCAAGCATATCGCAGCTGAACCTAAACCACAGAGGAACAGAGGGACAGAGCAATTAAGGGGTCAGAAAGAAATCGAATCATAGCCTTGCCCCCTCTAAAAAGCGAAGAGCAAACAGCGAAGAGCAAAAAGCGATAGATGAAAAGATAATATTTTATGGCGCTCAGGAAGCGCTCAGGGCGAAGTATGCCAGCAGGGCTTCCAGCTGAATTCTCTCATTGGCGCCTTCCGTCATGCGAAAATCGATCTCTCCGATGCGGTCGATAAGTCTTACTTTATCTTTGTCCGGTATATCCAGGTCCAGCATGGCACGGTGAATCTGAACCACCACGTCCTGGCCGGAGAGCCCCTTGGAGAGCAGCAGATCATCGAGTGCCGCTCGAGCTCCCACGAAATCTCCGGATAAGGCCGTCTTTATGAAATTTCGAATCTCCTCCGGCCTGGCGGTGGATGTGATCTGGTAGATCGTCTCCTCGTCCACTTGATCGCCTAAAAGGGCAGCTGCCTGCAGGGCATTGATGGCCTTTCGCATATCTCCGCCGGCAACATATTCGATGGCGGACAGGCCGCCTTCTGATACAATCAGCTTTTCCTCTTCTGCAATGAATTTGATGCGCTTGGTGATTGCCGTTGCCGAAAGGGGCTTGAAGCGGTAGACGGCGCAGCGAGACTGGATGGGCTCAATTATCTTGGAGGAGTAGTTGCAGGAGAGTATGAACCTGGTTGTTGCCGAGTAGCGCTCCATGGTGCGCCGCAGAGCGCTCTGGGCATCGTTGGTCAGGGCATCGGCCTCGTCCAGAAATATGACCTTAAAATCGGCCTGCCCTAGCGGTGCCATGCGGGCGAAGTCCTTGACCTTGTGGCGTATGATATCTATGCCCCTCTCATCGCTGGCATTCAGCTCGATGAAGTTGTTTCGCCATGTCTCGCCAAAGATCTCTTTGACGATGGAGATGGAGGCTGCTGTCTTGCCCACGCCCGGTGGCCCGGAGAACAGAAGATGCGGTAGGTTTCTGGTCTTTACATAGGACTTGAGACGTCTGACTATCTCGTCCTGGCCCACAATGTCGTCCAGCTTTTCAGGCCGGTACTTCTCGATCCAGATCTCCTCTTTGATAAATAACCCCTCTCTAGAATGGTTCGTGCTATCATTATATCAATATTCCTGCAAAGAGCTATGAGCATTCCTGTAAAGAGCTGCCTGTAGCATCTATCGGCTTTTTCAAGGTAACAAAGGCTAAATATAGATGCGGCACATGAAGGCAAATCGTTTTTCGGAGGAACGGCAAGTGATCTCTGAGGTGGCTGGACAGTATAATGCAGAGGATCTAGAGAACCAGGTCAGATTGTTGTGGGAGAAGGGGCAAACCTATCGCAAGGTCCGGGAGCTTCGCGTAGGCGGCAAGAAATTCTTTTTCGTGGACGGTCCGCCCTACACCACGGGCCGCATTCACATGGGCACCGCCTGGAACAAGGTGATCAAGGACTCTGTGCTGCGCTACAAGTCCATGAACTGCTTTGAGGTCAAGGACAGAGCGGGCTGGGATATGCATGGCCTGCCCATTGAGGTCAAGGTAGAGGAGTCCCTTGGCTTTAGAAGCAAGAAGGATATCGAGGCTTACGGAGTCGACAAGTTCATCGCCAGGTGCAAGGAGTTCGCGCTGAGGCAAAAAGACGACATGACGGCACAGTTTCAGATCCTGGGGGCCTGGCTGGACTGGGACGATCCCTACATGACGCTCAAGAACGAGTATCTGGAGGCGGCCTGGTGGACTCTCAAAAAGGCGCATGAGCATAACCTCCTGGAGAGGGGCCTGAGGGTTGTCAACTGGTGTCCGCGCTGCCAGACGGCCATCGCCGACTCTGAGGTGGAGTACTGGGATGAGACCGACTACTCCATCTATGTCAAGTTCCCCGTGCTGGGCGAAGAGAACACCTACATCGTCATCTGGACCACTACCCCCTGGACTATTCCCGCCAATGTGGCTGTGGCTGTGAATCCTACCTTCCAGTACTCCAAGGTGCGGGCCTGGAGGGATGGAAAGGCTGAGGTCCTCATCATGGCCTCGGATCTGGTCGAGTCCGTGCTCAAGATCGGCCGCTATCAGGACTACGAGCTATTTCAGGTGCTTACTGCCCAGCAGATGCAGGAGCTCTCTTACAGCCATCCTCTGGGCGGCCTGGTACCCCGACAAAAAGAGATCCAGCACCACGTTTATGCGGCAGACTTCGTCACGGCAGAGAACACCGGCTGCGTGCACATTGCTCCCGGCCACGGTCTCGAAGATTACGAGCTGGGACTGAACCATCATCTCGAGATCTTCTGCCCGGTGGGTGAGGACGGACGCTATACGGCTGAGGCGGGAGAGAAGTACCAGGGCCTGTATGTTAAGGAAGCCGATAGCGAAGTTATCGCCGATCTGGAGAGCCGGGAACGGCTTGTCGCCCAGGGACGGCTCGCGCACCGCTACGGTCATTGCTGGCGCTGCAAGACGCCCATCATATTCATCGCTACCAGCCAGTGGTTTTTGCGAATATCCGATCTGCGAGACAAAATGCTGGCCGAGGTCTCCAAGGTAAAATGGTATCCGGAGTGGGCGGGATCGGCTCGCTTCTCGGACTGGATCAACAATGCCCGCGACTGGTGCATCTCCCGGCAGAGATACTGGGGAATTCCCCTGCCCATCTGGACCTGCCCCACCTGTGGCCATCTGGAGGTAATGGGCACTGCGGCAGAGCTTGAGGAGAGAAGCGGCAGCAAGCTGGCTGATCTGCACCGGCCGGATGTGGACTCTGTCTTTTTGGACTGCCCATGTGGCGGCAAAATGAAGCGTTCCCCGGATGTCTTTGATGTCTGGTTTGACAGCGCTGTAGCCTCCTGGGCTACTTTGCGTTTCCCCAGCCACGAGGAGGAATTCTCGGACTGGTGGCCGGCCGATTTTATCACGGAAGGGCATGACCAGACACGCGGCTGGTTCTACTCTCAACTGGGCGCCGCCATGGTATCCTTTGGCAGAGCGCCTTACAAGAGCGTTCTCATGCACGGCTTTACCCTGGACGACCAGGGCCGGAAGATGTCCAAGAGCATAGGCAACATCGTCCAGCCGGAGGAGGTTGTGCAGAAGTTTGGGGCCGACATCCTGCGCTTTTATGTTCTGGGAGCCAATGCTCCCTGGGAGGATCTGCACTTCTCCTGGGATGCTGTGGAGAATACCTCTCGCATGCTCAACATCTTCTGGAATGCTTATCGCTTTGCCCTGCCCTACATGGTCCTGGATAAGTTCGATGCCGGCAAGGCAGATCTATCCCAATACGAAGGGCACCTGCGTCTTGAAGATCGCTGGATTTTATCCCGCATAAACAGTCTTATCGAGGTGGTTACTGAAGAGATGGAGGTCTATCAGTTGCACCGCATTGTGCGCTCCATCTCCGACTTCATACTGGAGGATCTCTCCCGCTGGTACATCCAGCTCGTGCGGCCCCGCACCTGGATTGAGCAGGATGATCCGGACAAGCTCGCAGCTTACGCCACCATCTATGAGGTAATGGTCAAGCTCTGCCAGCTCATGGCGCCTTTTTCGCCCTTCATCTCCGAGTCCATCTACCAGAATCTGGTGAAAGGGCTGGATGAGGATGCTCCGCAGTCAGTGCATATGTGCCAGTGGCCCAAAGCCGATCAGGAGCGGATAGACAAGCACCTGGAAACCAGCATGACACTGGTGAGAGAGATTTCCATGGCTGCCTCCAATGCCCGCCAGAAGGGAGGCCGCAAATTGCGCTGGCCTGTTTCGGATATCTTGATAGCTCCCGCCAAAGAGGCCGTGGACCTGGGCGGCCTGGAAAATGTGCTCAAGGGCCAGACCAACTCCAAGAAGATAACCATGCTTGCAGCCGGTGAAAAGCCCAGGATGGATCTTAAGATTGCTCCCGTTCATAAGAAGATCGGGCCGGTTTACAAAGGCGTTGCCAAAGCGGTGGTGGCTGCCCTGGAGGCCGCGGATCCCGCTGAGGTCAAGAGGCAGCTGGACGGCGGTGAGGCCACGATATCTCACAACGGAAAGGAGTATAAAATAACCGCCGAGATGGTGCAGATCAAGGAATTGCCGCCCCAGGACCTGCCTGCGGCTGAGTTTTCCAGGGGCTTTGTCTACGTGGATATTGCTCTTACCCCTGAGCTGGAGGCGGAAGGATATGCCCGAGAGATCATCCGTCGCATTCAGGATATGAGAAAAGAGCTGGATCTGCGCGTGGAAGACCAGATCCGGGCCATCGTCGATATCGAGAGCAAGCCTATCCTGGACTTGGCCCTGCAAAAGAAGGAGCATATTGCTGGCGAGGTTCGGGCCGCAGACTTCCTGCTGGGCCTGGGACTGGAATTGAAGGGAAAGCTGGTTAAAGACTGGGATATCGAGGGCGTCTGTGTGAGAATCGGCATAGATCTGATTTAGATCGCCGGAGTTTTATAAGATGAGCGCAGAAAACGGTGTTATGGAGGCACCAGTTCCCGTAAGGGTCAAAGGGGTCTACATTGCCGAATCGGAAGGCAGTTCGCCGGCACCGGTAGTTCTCCTGGAGGATGAAAAGGCAAGGATAGTGCCCATCTTTGTGGGGCTGTCCGAGGCCATCTCCATTCATCATGCCCTTTCTGGGGAGCTGTCGCCCCGGCCCATGACTCATGATCTCTTCATCTCTGTTCTGGAGTGCCTTTCCGCCAGCATCACCAATGTGCTCATTGATGATCTGGATGGTGGCATCTACTACGCTCGCCTCACCATAAAGAACGGCAGCAAACAGAGCGAGGTAGATGCCCGTCCCAGCGATTGCCTGGCTCTGGCTCTGAGGAGCCGTGCCCCCATCGAGGTGCAGGAAAAGGTCGTCCTGGAGTCAAGCATAAGCAAGAGTGATGTGGAGAAGCTGATCAGCATCGATAACTATCTGCAGTGAGATAGTCAGATCTCGGGCCTATTATCTCGGGATTTTTACATATTTTAAATTTAAAAAAATATTTAAGCTATACTAAGATCATCATCGGCTTTGCTCCCATTTCATAGCAACGGCCTTCCCGGCGGCTCGTCATCGTCCAGGAAGTGGCTTATGCCCATGCGGTCCGGGTCATTGTGAGGCTCGACCCCCTCCCGATAGCTGTCTTGCTGCATAAACTGCCTTACTGTCGGTGTGTCATAGTCCTGGGCGGCAGGTTTCAAGTCCTCTCGCAGGAAATTCTTGACGGCGGGAGTGTGACTGTCGTAGCTGCCGGAAAACCAGTCGTGGATGCTGGGAAATGGCAGGTAAAAGGTGAATTGATCCCAGAGGGGCAGGATGGGATGATAGTAGCTTAGGAAGACCGGTGATCCGGCTGTGGTGTTGTTGCCAGCCACAAAGGAAGATAGGGAGAGCGGACTGCTGTAACCCGGATAACTCAATCCCTGACCGTAGGCGTAGCTACTGCCATAGAGATACATGGTCCCTTCGGCGCTGCATGCAGAAAGCATGAACAGGAGAGATAGAGATATCTGTGCCCAGTGTTTCATATTAGCAGCCACCATTTTGAGAAGGTGGATATAACTCTTGGGATCTGGGGGATCTGTCTGGTGGTGTATTTTCCATGCCCTTGTTGCCACTTGTTGTGTAGCATTGGCTCACCCATGTATCCCTCTTTCCTGGAGCGTGTAGCTATGCAGCGTTCCGCGCATGCTGCCGGCTGAATGGAAAAGGGCCATTTTGCAATATAAAAATAAAATTCGGCTCCAATCCCTGCATTTATCCGATCAGCAATGCGGATCGCCTCTTTGGGCCAATCGGGATGTTATGTCCCGGCTCAATGGCCAAATAAGAGCATGATCCTGTTTTTTCCGGTGAACCGAAGAGGTGAAAGTGGGATATGGGTGCGGCTCATTGGCTGCCCACCCACCGACATGTTTAAATGGGGGACGACTTACCTTCAGTGCTGTTGGGCAGGTAGATCAGCTGGAAGATCGCTACCTTGGCATGGTAGAGGCCTCGGGTTCAAATCCCGACCTGTCCATTTTCGTCTGTTTTCTGTCGCTTAATCCCTTCAGGCATCATTGCTTCTTATCAAAGGTTATGCGAAAGGTCTTTTAGTCCCTGGCTTAAGTCGTAGGCTTGGTTTTGCCTGGGGGCCCCGGCAAAGGATGAGAGAAATGTACGAGATCCTGCAGATGCTGTTCATGGCCTTTACCATCGGTCTTACGGGAGCGCTTGCTCCCGGGCCGACCCTGGTGGCCACTGTCAACTCCTCCCTCAAAGATGGCTGGACGGCAGGCCCCAAGGTGGCAGCAGGCCACGCTCTGGTGGAGACTCTGATATTTTTGCTCATCATCGGAGGGCTGGCTGATGTCATGCAAGGGTATTCCCGTGCCATCGCTCTGGTGGGCGGCCTGGCCCTTATTATCTTTGGAATTATGACCGTGAAGGGCAGCCAGAGCGCCACCATGGCCGTGTGGCAAGGTCAGGCTGTAGGCAATGCCTACCTGGCTGGAGTTATCACCAGCATGGCCAATCCCTACTTCTGGATCTGGTGGCTCTCCATCGGCAGCGCCCTGGTGCTCTCCGGCCTGAAGGTGGGATTGATCATGGCTGCCATTTTCATGATTGGCCACTGGGCAGCGGACTTCGGATGGCTGATTTTGGTGTCGAGCAGCCTGGATCGGGGGCGCAGCATCCTCTCCGAGACGAATTATAGAAGAATCCTGGGAATATGCGGCGGCTTTTTGGTCTGTTTTGGCATCTATTTCCTGAGCGCCGCTTGAACCGACGCGCTCGAAAGAGGAAGCAAATGAACGAAGGAAAATGGAGTGCAAGCCTTCTGATGAATGCTTGAGGCCCTCGGCCAGCCTGGGCCAGGGATGCCTTCGCCTTTCCTTGCTAGCCCTTGCCTAAGGGGCGGGCTAGCAGGTGTAGCGAGCGGACGGCCTTCTGCGGGGCTCTGGCGTCTCTGGCCAGCTTGCGTGCGGTCTTTTGCAGGGCCTTCCGGCGGTTGCCGGAGGGGGGGTGCGGCGGCATGGGGTTTCTATGGCGTCTATTACTGCTGTATAAGCTGGAGAGCACCATCTGCGGGGTTGGGGTGAAATGATATCTTATAATAATATCTCTCCGTTTAATGCATATCGGAAAAAATAGAGGTGGATTACAGGTTATACGCACCTATCGATGAGGATCAATTGCAAGATCCCTGTTCCTTTACCATACCCGACTTTTTCGGATCGAACTTCATTGCCCTGTCGTACACGATCTCTGAATAGCACGGCACATTACTCCGTAGTGCTAAATGGGGCTTCCTAATCAGTCCTACTACTCCAATCTTGTCGTGATGTTCGCTACGACTGCCACACCCAGGGCAGCGTCCATTTGCGTCCATTCTGCAGCTGGATCCCCCTGCTGCTAGACCGCATTTGCCTGGAGTCTAAGGCAGACTGTTGGGGATTGCTCCTTTTACCAGCCCGGTTATCAATGAGAACCCAACACCATTTGATGAGGGATTTATGGGCTGAATCTCAATAATCCAATTTCCTCTGGCAGCACTTCTCAGGAAGTAGTAATCGTAGTTCGAGCCTACGAGGTGAACGACATTTTGGTTGTCCCCCTGGACCGGTAGAACGCTTCCATTCGGCTGGATCACAGTTAAATTGAAGTGGGCATCCTTCCATGAAATGCCTATCATCTCCGCCTGCTCTGAGATCGACTGGCCCTTCTGATTTGCTGAAATTGCCTGATTTTCAAAGCCCAACAATCTCATAAACCTCTGAGGCGATGCACCAGGATATGTCATGCCGTTCTCCACCTTCAAAGCATTAAGAGCCACAACAGACTGGCTCCAGGGCAGGGTTATCGTCGTACCGGCTGGAATTGTGTAGGAATTGGCGGGCGGAAGGCGACTGGAGGGTGCAGCATAGGGATAATAGAGCGCCGCGTGGGTATAATATGGATACTGGCAGACGCCATTGATGCATGTCTTTCCATCTCTGCAGACCACAGGTAAATGCAAGCAGCCCCCGACCGGATCGCAGTGGTCTACGGTGCAGGGATTGCCGTCGTTGCATTTCCATGGATTATAACAGCCTGTTTTACGGTCGCATCTATCATAAGTACATGTATTTCCGTCATCGCAGTTCCTGGACATACTCACGCAAGCAGTACCATTGTAAGAGTCGATGGTACAGGGATCCCCGTCATCGCAGCTTGTCGTCGTATTGTAGCACTCTCCGCCATAACAGTAATCGAAGGTGCTGGCGTCTCCATCATCGCAAATCTTCAGTTCATGCTCGCACTCTGTACCGTTGAGGGTATCTAGGGTACAGGGATCATGATCATCACAGCTATGGGGCTGGCTGGCCATGAGCGCCTCGCTTGCGGATAGGGCAGTGGTGTTATTTTCGCTGAAGATGCTGCCGCTATCTATAGGCACATTAATACAAATGCCATCTTTACAGGAATCAAGAGTACTTTCATTTCCGTCATCACAATTTAACAGTTCGAAAACGCAGCCCGTTTCGTTGTGGGTATCCCTGGTGCACAAATTGCCGTCATCACAGATGGGCAACGCTTTAGCCATCTCTTTGCCGCTTTGAGATTCATTGTTTGTAGTATTCTCTCCTGCAGTCTCATTTTGTATTTCAGGTATTACTGAACTTAGAGATTCCTGCATTAGAGATTCCTGCATTTTGACATTAAAATTGCTGCTGTCTCCGAGCAAGGGCAAATTGACACAACCGGATGGGCCGCAGATGTCCGCCGTGCTAGCGTTTCCGTCATCACAATTCACCGGATCGTGAACGCAGCCGTCAGCTCCGTAAGAATCCCTGGTACATGGGTTGTTGTCATTACAGTTTGCAGATGTATTAATTGTGTCTCTTAATATTGAAGGCTCCTGGTTGTTTTGTCTTGAAATATTGGCTTTATCCGTCGTGCCGATATCGTTGCCTACTGCAAAGAGCGTCCATGGAAATGAACTGCTCTCATCGCAACTCTGAGGCACATGCTGACAAAGCATTCCATCGCACAGGTCCTTGGTACAGGGATTTTTATCATCACAATCCCCGCATTGAGCTGAAGCGTAACATGTTAATAATAATGTACAAAAAATAAATATAATAAAAAAAACGCAATGCTCATCTTTCCTCATTTCGTTGTCCACACTCTTCACTCCCAATACGTCGAAGATAGTTCTTTTTATATCTAGCTTTCCCTCTTTAGAAGCTCTTTTAAAGCTTGATATTGACCAAATTTCAGGGTCAATATTCATGTGATTGGACTGGCAATATCATCTGTCAAATGTCAAGAGAAAGAACTCAATGTAGTCTGCCGGCTTTTGAGCTGCTCCTTGAGAAGGTCGCTTTGCAGGATAAATTTCTTAATAGGCAGCTGTAGCTTGCTGCAGATATGTCCCAATGCGCTTTTCATATCCTCGAAGGGTAAAGCCTTATCTTGCATGGCATTTCTCACATTCTCCCTCACATTGAAAACACCTAAAGGCACATATCCCGAATAAGCCTCCCGCAAGATGATCGCACCTGCCTGTTTTTTCTCGCGTGCCAGAGCCTCTAAAATAGCCATTTTGCAGGAATAGTAGCAGCCACCCACACGGGAATAGCCTTTCTTACCCCCATTATTTTCATAGTCGGAAAATATCAGCTCTTCATTTCCCAGGATATGCAAAAAGGCCTCCATCCATTCATATTGCCAAGCAGTTGGCAGGAGCAGGACTGCATAATAGTTGTTGAGACTGGAAAACTCCCTCACCTGGCAGCAATCGATGACATCATACTCCCTGACCTTGTGCAAAAGCCGGTTGGCCAGAGTGCTGTCGCAGGCGGTGATGGACCAGCGTGTGGGAACCAGGCGGCGCCTCTTCTTGGTACCCATGGTTCCCATGGAAAATGCCTTCTGGATGCAGGAGAAGGGCAGTCCTTTCTGGTGCAGGTCAACAACAGCATCTGCTGCCAGGAGATCGCCATCGAAATATACCTTCTCTAGATTCTGATCCCACCTGGCATTGCTGATCTCGAGCCTGTCCAGATGTGCGCTGGGCCCAAATGGCGTATGCTCATCGCTAAAAGACATGCCCTTAGGGGGGTGTTGGAACTGCGCTTCGCTCTCAATGGAGGAAGAGGATAGGGATATGTCCCGCAGCTTATCTATGAAGCGATTCTCCAGTTGCGTAACTTTGACGGTCTTCTTTCCCCTGATCAGATTTAGCCGGTATCGTATAATCTCCTCCTGAGACTTCTTTTCCGGTATCCAGGACTCGGGCCGGTCCATGATGATTGTGTCGCCGTGCAGAGGGGCGATCATGGGGCCAGCGTAAACTTTGGGGTAGTTCCAGCTGCCAATGAAGACGGAGGGAGGCGTGCTGCCTTCAAGCTGTGTGCCTACCTCCTGGGAGGGAATATACATACTGGCCGTCAATTTTTTTAGATAGGCTTGCTTGCCTTTGATCACAATGAACGATCAGGCAATGCGAATAAAAGCATAATGGACGCGGGGCGAAAGTATCTTCCTGGCTATCTTTGCTTCCGGCAAGGACAGAAAGCACAAATTACACGGTTACCTATTTACATTCAAAGGTTCAACTATTTCCCGAGGTGTCCCTAGATGAAATCGACTGTGATAATAATAGCATTGATGATGCTGCTATGTACCACTGCATTTGGACAGATGAATCAGTATTCCACCAGCGCGCCGGGAAGCGCGCCCACACCTACTCCCCCCAGCAGCGCAGAGGCCTTAGGGCTGCAAGTGCCAACAGATATCGTCACATCCCAGCAGACTCCAACCGCGCAGGAGAGGACGCAAACTCTGATGAGTGCAAGCCAGGATGCAGCCTACGCCTCTGCGCCGGCTGTAGCCAGGTCTACTGCTACCAGCCCTGTCTATAATAAGGTGATAGTTCCAACTGGCGGCTATGCGCCCAATAGCCTTTATATCTCCTACGCACCTCGAACCGTAGCAAGCTGCAATCTCTATGCTAACCTGCCTTTATGGATGAAGACCTCAGGAACAGGCTATATCTGGTTTTATGAATGGTATCCAAGCGGCATGCTCGATACTCAGTATGCCGGATATGTGTATTCCCCGGGCTGGTACAAGAGATGGTTCTTTGGCGATACTCCGGGCTGGCACATTCTCCAGTATTATTGCAACGGCTGGAGCAACTATGCCTACATTTACGTATCCGGCCCTGGCGGCTACTGGGTGAATCCAAATCCAAGTCCGAGTCCCGTGCCCTATCCGTATCCCTATTGGGACAGCCAGATAACCTACACATATCCACCCACCGGCCATACCTACTACTCCTATAAATCGACCACATCCTATGGGAACTGATCTGGTGGAGTAAAATCAACCTAAAACCGGGAAAAATGACATCAGCATAAATCTGGCGATTATCGCCCCCCTGCCCCGGCAGGGGATCGGTCTTTTTTTTAGCAGCCCCTTACTTTAATCCAATCTCTTATTTTTGCCCAAAGCAATTGGCTGGAGCGCATTCATGACCCGATTTTCGCCAAGAGCTAACAGGTCCTTTAAAATTAAAACCCTAATACACACCGAGCCAGGATCCAGATACCCCCCTGCCATGGCCCCAGTACAGCTGGACCTAATTGAAGCCATGATGGAGAGAGGATAATGTGCCCTTGAGAACGGCTGATCGTTCTTCGCCCCGTCAAGGCTTCGCGTGAGATTCAAACCCGCGTCCGGTTTCATGCGAAGGCGCGAAGTCAAAACATTGGCTTATTTAAGCCCGGCTGTACTAGTTCAACTCAATCTCAGCAATCCATCAACAATGTCATCTTTTCTGCATATTCATATCGAGCGGCGATTTCTTCTATAAAGCAAGCCCAGTCCTGCTTAGTTCATCTTTTCAGTGACCTTAACCATGCGTTTCCCTGTCAATGGCTCGCAGGCAAGGAAAATATTGGACTTGCCACAGCGTTTGTATTCATAATCGTGTTTAGCTGTCCGTCCTGGAGATGCTGGGATTGGGATTTTAGCTTTGAGGAAGATTAAGCCATCCCAAGCTCATTGTCATAGGATGCTCTCGATCAGAAAGATCCCTTTCTCCTCTTTGGTCTCAATTCTAGCATCCAGGAAATGCCCGGCTGTCCAGATGTTGGTTTTGGCATGCAGAGATATCTCTCGCATAGTGTAGCTTCCCCCTGCTAAGGCCAGATAGGGAATAAGCTGGTCGGCCAGGTGCACATCCACGGTTGACCCGGATTTCAGCTCAATAATAAGCTCCTTTGCTGCCCTTCTACCCACCTTCTCCGCAGGCAGACCTCTCTCTCCCAGGCTGCTTGTACCCTTATGACCTGACCAGAGAGTGATGCCGCTTCCCATGGAAGGCAGACGCAGAACTTGCTGCGTTATCTGAGCTGCAAAGCCAGCCTGCTGCAGCGCCTGCGTCGCCGAGTCAGCCTGTCTGGCAGCCACGTGCATGGGCAGGTTGGAGCAGTGAGACACTCCCTGCACAGTGCTCTGCGTGCTCTGGCTGATTTCGCAAGCTTGGTCTTTCAGGTGCGCAGCCTTCAGCGTTGCAGGCTCGACCTCTAAGAGCACCTCTCCCTGTCCCCGTGGATAATATCCTCTCTGCAGCACTTCCAGGCTCACCTTTGCCTCGAAAGAGGAGAGGGCGGGCAGAAAGACATTCTTGAAATAATCAACTGTAGGAGCCCATTGCACATCCGTGCCTCCTTGAACCTGCAAAGAAGAAGGTGCATCGGCCCGGAGAAGGGCGGGCAGAAGGCATTGCATGAGCAGGGTTACGCTCCCGGCAGTTCCAATCTCCACTCTGTGCCTGCCGCTTTTAATCTTTCCCGGTGTGAATGCGATCTCGCTGGATCCCGGCTTCACTCCAGATGTCCTGGCATCACAAATACCGGCTAATGCCGTTATGGCCCTCGCATGCTGAGCCGCCAGGCCGGGCCTGGGCCGGCCTTGTCGGATCTTGGTTATGTGCACGCTTTTTCCTGTCACTGCAGAGAGCGCCACGGCTGTGCGCACGATCTGGCCGCCGCCTTCTCCAAAGGAGCCGTCTATTTCGATCATCGGACACTCTTTCTAATCTTGTTTTGCCTGCTCTGGCTGCTACGACTACTGTGCTTGCTATCGTTCTTTGCTCTTTAGATGAATTCACCCTGCGGTACATCCGACAGGAATCCCTGATCCTGGCTGTCGCTTAGTATCTGTTCGGCATTGGGATCGAATCCTTCTTCCACACTATCGATCAATATCGTCCCGTGAGAAAGGGGATCGGTAAGGCCGCCTGGCTGAGGATTCGGGCGGGTGGGCAGTACGTCTACTATTATTGAATTGCTCATCTCTCCTAAACGGTAGAAGTTTATTGTATGGCGACCGACAGCGTCTGCCCGGAAGACAAACTGAGTGTATCCTGGAAAAAGCCGGTATTCTCTTACATCTTGATCGCCGCCGGGGTAGACCTCAACCATCGTAGCCAGTCCGCCCTGTGTGAAGGCGAGCAATTTGAAATTAGAATTGAAGGGGCACTGCATATGTTGGGTCCAGCAAGTGCTGCCCTGAATCCAGAATGTATTGCATTGCATGATAGCAGGATTGAAAGGCTGGCTCTGGCCATTTATTATCAAATAAGCAGGCTGTACTCCATCGACCTCAAACTCAACTGGACCGGTATTCTCCATCCGATTTTCCTGGTCGAAGAAATAAAATTCCTGATATTCGTCCTGCTCCGAGGCCATGGTGGCCGCCGTCAGTGACAGGAACATTAGAATGATTGAGATCCTCATGCCCATTACAAAATCACCGGACTGAATGGGGCTTTGATTATAGATGAATGTTTGCGCAAAAGCGATCGATTGAATAAGAATCTAAAAAAAGGAGAAAATGCCTCCAAAGCATTCCACGCGGGACGCTACTCTTATCTCTGGCCCGGCTTAAAGCCGCTCACTTTTATGCTGGATATGGATCCCTCAACTTTTTTAATCTCTTCGGCAGATCCTTGCAGGCTCTTTAAAATCGCCTGGCCAGTTGGATCGTTGGTCATGCAGTCCAATGGGAAGTCTGATTCATCGATCAGGCAGACATCTTCAAATCCCGCCGACTTTATGACATCCAGATATTTCTCCTTGCGGAGGGCTCCCGTCACACAGCCCACATAAGCCTCAATCGATTGCTTGATAAAATCGGGCAGCTTCTTCTTGAGGACTATATCGGAGACCAGCAACCTGCCTCCCGGCCTTAGAACTCTAAAAGCCTCTCGGAAAGCTTTCTCTTTGTTCGGCACCAGGTTGATGACGCAATTGGAGATGATGACATCGACGGATTTATCCTCGACCGGCAAGGCCTCGATCTCACCGGATCTAAACTCCACATTGCCGTAGCCTCCCTTTTCGGCATTGGCTCTCGCCCGCGCCAGCATCTCTTCCGTCATATCGACGCCAATGACATTACCCTTAGGGCCGACAATCTTCGAAGCCAAAAAGCAGTCAAAGCCGGCGCCAGATCCCAGATCTAGGACCGTCTCTCCCTCTTTCAAGGACGCAAGCGCAATCGGGTTGCCGCAGCCAAGCCCCAGGTTCGATTCTGCGGGCACGGCCCGCATCTGCTCATCCGTGTAGCCGATCTTCTTGCTGATCTGCTGGGGCTTGGCTGATCCGCAGCAGCCCGACGAGCAGCAGGAGATGGCATTCTTTGCCACACGCGAATAGCTCTCTTTTACTGCCTTCTTTAGCTCTTGATCTTTCATCTCTTCTGCCCCCCTATTCTTTAAAAGCCTCGTTTATTACCGGCCCCAGCCGGGACTTGACCATGCCCTCAAGCTCTTCTACCTTGATTAAAGAAAGGCAGCAGATCTTGCCGTCTTTCTCCAGGCTGAGCAAAGCCAGCTTGTCACCTGGGCGTATCTTTGCTCTCTCTCGGATTTCTTTGGGCAGGACCATCTGTCCCCTTTCGTCTATGGTTACTATCGATTCCACTCTGCAACTGCTTACCTCGCCAGGGCTGCAACAGGATTCGTTCTGATCTCTAGTGGTCAATAATGCGCCTCATGCTATTATTGAAATTGCAGAATCTTCTGAGTATATAATATTTTCTGAAAAATCAGAAAAATCTGATATTTTTTTACTTCCATACTCATCTCATTATTAATATTACCAATTTAAAAAGATTTATTACTAAGTATTACAACAACCTTAATGTAGGATAACAAGGCCGTTTAGTTTAGCTGTCTTTCCATTATCCAGGGAATCAGTATGCTGGCTGATCATGCTTAAACGCTTTAAAAAAACGGGGCAAAGATAATTGAGGGATTGAGCAGGAGTAATATGTGTGAGTAACAATTTAAATATTCTCGTAGCTGATGACGACCTGGTCAGCCGGGAGATTGCTACGCGAATGCTCAAGAAGATGGGCATCAGAGCAGATGTGGCAGCCAACGGTTTGGAGGCAATTCACGCCATGGCGAAGCAGACCTATGACCTGGTGCTCATGGATATTCAGATGCCGATAATGGATGGGATCGAGGCATCTAAGATTATCACAAAGCACTGGCCTCTGGGACCGAAGATCATTGTTATCACAGATTGTGTTCCGAATCTGTATCGGGAGCTCTGTTTAAATGCCGGAGCCTGCGAGTTCATTACCAAACCGGTTAGAATGAAGGAGCTGGCAATGGCTATCTTGCGCTATTCTTCGCCAAATACCGAGCAAGCACCCGAGTCGGTTTTTGCCGGGCGCGCTGAATAGCATTTTTTCTCCTGAGGACAATTTTCATCTGCACCGAAAACCATAATCGGAAAAAAGCTGCCGCAGCAGAGCCTGGGCTTTGTGCCTATGGCCTCTGCTTTAACTTGTAGGGTTGCGAAAGATGAAATGCCAAATGCCTGTTTGCTGTCGCCCAGTGGTCTTTTATGCTACTATTACCACTACTACTATTTTATAGCCTCGGCATACTGCTTGGTAAACTCCTTGCACTGGCCGATGATGCGCTCTGTAGCCTCTCTCAGAACAACTATGGGATCTACATCTTTAGTTGTGAGGCGGAAGACGGGGTTGTCCATGATGGGAAATTTGGTATCATAGGTGGCCATCAACACTCTTTCATCCGCCAGAAGTTCGGTTCTTAGCAGGTTCAAGATGGTATGCCCTTCCCCCACAAACTCGATGATGGCCTGATTCTCAGTTTTTTTGACGATCTTCAAATTCATCAAACCACCCCCAGTCCGTAGGCTGAACTCATCTTGCGCGTCTCGGTATTGGCACAATTGGGGCAGACCAATTTGTTCTCTTTCTTGACCAGGCCCGTAAGACAGCGGTTGCAGTAAGCTTTGATAACGCCTAGGTCCTCGTCGCCCGTAGAAAGCCTCATCTGCCTTTCATCGATGATCTTGGCCTTGAGAATATCGCGAAGCGAGAAGAGTTGGCGCAGGTCTTTGACATAGGAGTTTCTCACATTGGATATGTGAATGGTTGCCTCCTCATCTGAGATGGGTCTGTCCTCATGCCCCTTCTTGAATGCCAGCGAGACTATGACCAGGCTGTCCTTGAGATCAATTACCTCTCCCACCACGATATCACCCTGACAAAGCTTTACCGGGGCATTAGTCTTGGGTATGACACTCGCGGATCTGGCCCTCGAATCGATCTTGACCAGGCCCGCAGTAGATGCAAAAATCTTTCCTCCCCTGGCGTAGGTGCAGTCTCCGGGAACAAACTCCTCAGTTGATCCCACCACATCTCCAGGAAGTACAAAGCTGCCGTCCATCATAATTCCTCTATAATTCCTCTATAAGTGCATTAAATCCAGTATCATCTCTAGCATCTAGAATTACTAGTATCTAAAGCCTGGCATCTCAGCTGCAA
The DNA here is from genome assembly GCA_016927055.1 of Methanotrichaceae archaeon. Lineage (GTDB taxonomy): Archaea > Halobacteriota > Methanosarcinia > Methanotrichales > Methanotrichaceae > Methanothrix. The sequence continues at coordinate 20,920 of JAFGNK010000033.1, forward strand.
ACATCTCACAATGATCTTTGCGCTGCATTCCGGGTGTAGAATGCAAGTTTGGTATCTTTGTGGCATCTATTGGCATGTTATTCTATATAGCTCAACCTCAATGACCTTGACATCTTGGCTATGAAACTCAAAGCATCTCTTCAAGGGAAAAGGCATGTGATAGATCTCCTGCACAGAGCAGGGCGACACAAAGCTTCTGATGAAACCCTCGCTTCCCTGATTATGCAGAGAGTATATCGTCTTGGCGATTTTAAGGGCTTTGGATAGAAAGGCGCGGTCTCCAATGCTCGCCTTCTGGGCTCCAAAGGGCGGATTCATGACCACGGTATCGATGCCTCTGAGAGCCAGAGAGTGTACATCCGCGCGGATGAAGTCCACATCCACGTTTAGCTTTTCTGCATTTCTTCTGGCTACAGCCAAGGCTTCGCCATCGATCTCAACACCAATGGCCTTTGCACCCAGCAGGGCTGCGCCTATGGCCAGCATGCCCGTCCCGCAACCCAGGTCACAAACGGTGCCCAGTTCTCCGCGCATTGCCGCCAGGAAAAGCATCTGGGCAGCGACAGAGGCGGGCGTAGCATATTGCTCTCTTTGGAAAGAGGGCCGGCTAAAACCCTCCAGCCGCTCCAGCATCATCTCAAGCTGCTTTCTCTTCATCCTTGCCAAGCAGACATGCTTTGCGGCCTATATCAAGTATAGTATTGCCTCGATTGCCAGGAGCATCACCAAGAGCGCCGTTAGACCCTTGAGGAGGAATATGGCTTTCGAGTGGTTGAAGGCGCTTTCTTGGGCCCTTTTCTCAATTTCGGGATACTGGGGCGCTTCGCTGGATTCAGGGCCAGCATACTCGGTCCCGGCCTTTTGAAGCTGTTCTTCATGATCCGGATCATAACCCTTATCATAACCCTTATCATACCCCTGATCGCCGAGAACATCTATCGGCTCTTCATTCCGTTCTCCATTTCCCTCCACGTTCGCACCTGGAAATGCCCTTTCATGTGACTCTTGCCTCTTGGTCTCTTGTTTTAGGGGCATTTCCTTCTTTGCGTTGGTATGTAAGAATAGCTGGCCAGAACTCTTGCAGGCCACGTCGGCTTTGATTGGGACCAGCCATCCATCATCATGATTTGCGGTCTCTAAGACAAAGATCTCGGACGCTTCACGGCTGCCATCTGCTAAGATCATGTCTCTTGCCAGCCCTTTCTCTTTTGAGATCTCCCGGACCGGTAGATCTGTCTTTGTTATGGGTCCGGGGGGTTCAGGATTTGGCTCAACCTGAACATCATTTATCTTGATCTGAACTGAAGATTTTCCTTTTTCGGTTGTAGGCAAGAGATCCAGAGCCTCATCCCATGTCAATATGTTGTTGTTATCATCGATTTTAGATAGCGAATCGCTTGCCAATGCTCTGGCAATAAGAAGCAGGGCAGCTCTCTGCTCTGCAAAGGCGATCTGATAGCCGCTGCCTGTGGTGGTCTGCTCCTCCTGGCATTGCCTGCTAACATTTGCTGACGTAACTTCCAGGACTTCTGCTGCCTTGGCAATCATAATTTCGGCTATCTTTATCGGATCTTCTTCTGCTGAATCGAAATGCTTTTTTGCATGGCGCAAAGCTGCGGCTGCTGTTCTCAGCTTCTCGGTCGGATCTCTTCTTGATTTCTGCATCTCTATGCTGGCATTGATATTTTTCAGTGCCTGGCAAAGAAAGCCGTCCTCCTCTTGTGTCCACCCTTGACCTCCTCCCATGAGATATTCCGTGGCATTGGTTAGTGCACGGGTCTGCTTCAAGGGCTCGTTTGCCAAAAGCTCAATGCTGTAGGCCTCCTTCATGCTGGCAATGATTCTTTGCAGCCCCAGGATTCCAGCTTTTTTATCATCATCGGCGTTTGCAGCTGCATTGTCCAGGGAGGCCTGGGCCTTTTCCGCCAGTGCCAGCGCCTCCTCGTCCGGCACCTGCCCGCAGAGCCTGGCGAGATAGGACCGGCTCTTTGCAATTGCTGCTGCCACTTTGATCTCGGCCAGGTCGTTCGGGTGGGTGGATGCCAGCTCTAGATAACGATCTGCTGCCTGGGCGAATAGCTGGGAGGCCTCCTGCCTCTGCTGCTGATTGGATACTCGGCCCGTCTTTTCTTTTTCTCCCACTTCGGCGTTATTTTCGGCCTCTTCGCTGCTCTCTGCCTCTTGCAAGCAGCTTTTTGCCAGGCAGTTGTAAGTCTTCGCCAGGCAATAGAGAGCATTCTGATAATTGGGCTTTAGTTGGCAGGAAATGAGTAAAACGGCCCTCTCCAGTGGTTCGCGAGCAGCAGTTGCCTGTCCCATCTGCAGAAATGTGCATCCCAGGTTGGATAGGACGATTCCCTGGCTAGAGCTTTCACCCTGCTCTTCGAATAAAGAGAGGCTGGAATGCAAATAGCCTAGTGCTTTATCCCAGTCCTTTCTCTGGCCAGCAATTTTTCCCAGACGGTCCAGCACCCAGGCAGCGCTCCTTTTATCGCCCAGTCTCTGAAAGTCGGTCAGGCTTCTCTCCAAGTATCGGGCAGCAAGCTCCATCTCTCCCATATCGGCATAGGTCCGGCCCAAGCTTCCCGTCATCTGAGCGATGCCGAGATCGTCGCTCCCTTCCTCAAAGGTCTTCAGGCTGCGGTAATAGTACTCGATTGCTTTGTCCCAGTTCCTGCTACGCCGGTAAGCAGAGCCTAAATTTCCCAATACATGGGCAAGGCCGATATGATCTCCCTCCCTGGCAAAGCAGTCGGCAGCCTTCTGGTAGTAGAAGGCAGCTTTGGCCAGGTCTCCCTTGCAGGCATTGGCCTGCCCCAGGTTATTTTGCAACACCGGTCGTAGAATGGGATCGCGGCAGAGAGACAGAGCCCTGTTGTATGTATTTATGGACAGGTTGTGCAGGCCTGCCCTGCGGCAGATATCTCCCAGCCGCTTGATCTCATAAACATCCTGGAGCTTAAGAGAAAGTTCGTGGCAGATATCCTCGTCGATCCTGCCTTTCCTGGAGCTTTCCAGCAATTGGCTTATTAGTTCATGGCAGCTTCCTTCGATGGCCTTGTTATCGATTTTTTGTAGGCCATCACCTCCTTTTAAAAAAGATGCATAAATTTCCTGGAGAACGACTAATTGGTCCATAGAGTATAAGATAACTTATATCTTTATATAGTTTTTGAAACATCTAAGAAACATCTAATTTTGTAATTTCTGGCGTCAGTTTTGTGATTAGCATCATGAAGAAGCCTTTTATATCTTGGTCGTAAGTGCTTTTGGGAGATTCCCGATGGAGTTTACTGCACAGGAAAAATATGAATTTAAGCGTCTTCTCGATGGCCTGAGGGGAAAGACTGGTCGGGGGACTGAGCTGATTTCTCTCTATATTCCACCCGATAAGCAGATCTCTGATGTTATGAGTCAACTGCGTGAGGAGTACGGACAGGCAGCCAACATAAAATCTCGTGTCACCAGACTTTCCGTGCAGGGTTCCCTTGAGTCGGCCATGTCCCGGCTCAAGCTCATCCCCAAACCTCCTGCCAACGGCGTGGTCATATTCATCGGCAGCGTGGATGCCGGTGCTAATAAAACCGATATGTTCAGCGTAGCTCTAGAGCCGCCCGACCCCCTCATCACTTACAGATACCATTGTGATTCTTCATTTCTCCTGAGCCCGCTAGAGGAGATGCTGGCCGACAAGAAAACCTTCGGGCTTGTCGTGCTGGACAGGCGCGAGGCGGCCATTGGTGTTCTGAGGGGCAAATACATAGAACCCTTAAAGCACCTCACCTCGACTGTGCCCGGCAAGCAGAGGAAAGGCGGCCAGTCCAGCCACAGGTTCCAGCAGCTCCGTCTTATCGCTATCCATGACTTCTACAAGAGGGTAGGTGAATCTGCCAATGATGCATTCCTCCCTATCGATCCCAAGGATCTGCAGGGCATCCTGGTAGGCGGTCCCTCGCCCACCAAGGAGGAGTTCGTGGAAGGAGGCTTCTTGCATCACGAGCTGCAGCGAAAGGTACTGCATGCGATAGACGTCTCTTACACAGACGAATCCGGGCTTTACGAGCTGGTTGATGCGGCTCAGGATCAACTCCTGGATTTGGAGGTGACGCAGGATAAACTGCTCATGCGCCGTTTCATGAAGGAGCTGGTGTCTGATAAAGGCTTGGCGGCTTACGGCGAGAAGGAGGTCCGCCATAACCTGGAACTTGGGGCGGTGGAGGTGCTTCTTCTATCCGAGGATCTGAGAAAGACGCGAGTTAAGATTGAATGCACCAACAGAAGCTGCGACTTTTCTGAGAGCCAGACCCGAACCAGTGCCTCAGAGGCACTTGGCAACTGTGTGAAGTGCGGCAGTGCACTTACCGTTGCAGAGGAAGAGGACATTGTCTCCGATCTATCCAAGCTGGCAGATCAAAGTGGAGCGGAGGTCAAGATCATCTCCACGGAGTTTGAGGAGGGCGCGCAGCTTTTCAAGGCTTTTGGCGGGATTGCTGCTGTCCTCAGATATAAGACCAGCCATATTTAGGGGCGATGAGAACGATCGAGGTAACTATTTGCTCATCGGTTCGGCCTACAGAGCGCGTGGAGAAGGTCGTATCCGCTATTGAGAACATATTTCCCGGCCTGATCATGGACATTCGCGCCGATAGGATTGAGGCCTACAATGGCCCGGATAGCCTGAAGGCGCTGCATGAGCTTTTAAGAAATCAGCAGATTTTGGACACAGCCCGATCCGTAATGCTGCGCGGACTGGTGGGCAATACAATCCAGTTCCAGCTTAACAAGCAAGCCGCTTTTATGGGATTTGTGAGCTTTCCTATCGAAGAGGAGCCTTTGGGCTCGCTGCATGTGCAGATCATCGGAGGCGAGCGCGTCATTAATTGGCTGGCGCCTGAGACCGAGAACGGCGTGCCGGTCCGGGAGATCGATCTGAGTGAGCTGGATGTGGATGAGCTGGGCGAGGATGGGCTGGGGGGAGCGGATGTTTAGCTTCTCCTCCAGCAAGCTGGTGGACAGGCCCTTTGACTGGGCCTATCAGCTGAAAGATCTGGGCTACAGCGGCTGGGAAATCGTAAACGAGGGAAAGCAGAAGCTGACGCGAGAGAATCTGGCTGAGGCAAGACAGATCGTCGAGACTACTGACCTCATAATTACCATTCACTTGCCCTATTCCGACCTGAATTTGGCCTCTGTCAACCAGCCCATTTGGGAGGAGACGGTGCGGCAGATGAAAAGCTGCCTGGACCTTGCCAGCGACTTTGCCCGCCTGGCGGTGCTGCATCCCGGCCACTTCTCACCCCTGGGAATGCATATGCCCGATGCCGCCTGGTCGCAGAGCATCCTGGGCATACAGCAGGTCTGCGATCATGCAGCGCAGCTGGACATGAGAATTGCTGTGGAGAACATGGTTAACATGCCTGCCATTTTAGGACGCCGGCCGGAGGAGGTTTTGGGAATAATAGAGACGGTGGACCGGGAGAATGTGGGCTTTGTCTTTGATGTGGGCCATGCCAACACCAACGGAAATGTGGAGAGCTTCCTGCCGTTTAAGGACAAGATCATTCACACTCATGTGCACGACAATCACGGGGAGAGAGACGAGCACCTGCCGGTGGGAAATGGTACCGTCCCCTGGAAAAAGGTTGCAGCAGCCTTTAAGGATTACCGTGGCCGCATAGTCACAGAGTCCCGCTCTTTAGAGGAGGGGCAAAGGTCTGTAAATCGCCTGAAGACGATGATGAACCTGCTGTGAGGGCCTGCCCCAGGCTTTAAGCCCTTGGCCCCTGCCCCCGGGCTCAAGCCCCGGGCTGACAACAATTTCATCCCATACCACCAATACCGCTAATAACAATATCACTACTATTGCTACTATCATGTCGATCTTCGAGAACCTGTCTGAAAGCATGCTGGCCGGCTTTGACCGCAAAGACCGTGCTCGTGAGGAGGCTTTTCGTCTCTCCCGCGAGGTTATTCGCCTCTGCTCTTCCTCCATCCGGTCTGTGCACAGAAATGACCTGGCCTCAGCAAAGAGTTACATGGAAGAGGCGGCCCATGGCCTGGAGAGGATTCAGGTGGCCCTGAAGGATCACCAGGATGTGCGCTACGCCGGATTTGTGGATGGAGCGGAGCAGGAGTATGCAGAAGCGCGAAATGTCTATTCCATCACCACCCGGCATGAGATCTTGACTGCTGACGAGGTGGGAGTAGAGCCCGTTAACTATCTGGGGGGCCTGGGAGACGTGACCGGCGAGCTGCGCCGTCATATTCTGGACCTCATTCGTGCCGGACGGGCGGCAGAGGGCGAGTACTTCCTGGGCGTCATCGAGGAGATCTACTACCTGCTCATGCTCTTTGACTATCCGGATGCCATCAGCCGTGGCCTGCGCCGCAAGAGCGACCTGGCCAGGAGCATGCTGGAGAGGACGCGCGGAGACCTGACCAATGCTCTGGAGCTGGCCAAGATGCAGGAGTCGCTCTGCAGCCTCCGTGAGCTGCCCAAAAAATAGATTAGCAATACAGGTTAGTAATCTTAAGAATTGTTAAATTCCTGGAGCTAAAAAGCATGAAGTTTGATCCCAGCCTGATTAAAGAGGCTGCCAAAGAGGATTTCGACAAGGCCTGGCAGCAGGGAAGAGAGTATCTCGGCAAGCCTTCCCTAAATGAGAGATATCCCAGAAATAGCTATTCTTTCGGGACCGTGCACCCCATATTCGATACCATTCAGAAGCTTCGAGAGGCCTACATCCGCCTGGGCTTCTCCGAGGCCATGAACCCGGTGATGGTAGAGGCATCCGACGTTTACCGCCAGTTCGGCTCAGAGGCGTTGGCCGTCCTGGATCGCTGCTTTTACCTGGCAGGGCTGCCCCGGCCGGACATAGGCATGCCTGATGAGAGAATATCTCAGGTAAACGCACTTTTGGGAAGGGAGCTTTCCGGGGATGAGGTGGAGGCCTTCCGCCAGATTCTGCACGGCTACAAGAAGGGCAAGGTGGAGGGAGATGACCTGGTGCAGGAGATCGCCGGGGCTCTGGGCGCTCACGATGCTCTTATCTCCACCGTTCTGGAGAAGGTCTTTCCCGAGTTTCGGGAGCTGAAGGCCGAGGCCACCACCCGCACCTTGAGGAGCCATATGACCTCCGGGTGGTTCCTGTCCTTATCCGATCTTCATTTCCGAAGCAAGCTGCCTCTCAAGCTTTTTTCCGTGGACCGCTGCTTCAGGCGAGAGCAGGCGGAGGATGCCGCCCGGCTGATGAGCTACTACTCGGCCAGCTGCGTCATCATGGGTGAAGAGGTAAGCGTTGAGGATGGAAAAGCCGTTGCGGACGGTCTTCTCAGCCAGTTTGGCTTTGAGAAGTTTCAGTTCCGGCCGGACGACAAGAGAAGCAAGTACTACACTCCCGGAACGCAGATCGAGGTCTATGCCTACCACCCCGGCCTGGTCGGCTCGGCCACGAAGTACAATTCGGGATGGGTGGAGGTGGCCACTTTTGGCATCTACTCGCCCACCGCTCTCTCCCAGTACGACATTCCCTATCCTGTCATGAACCTGGGCCTGGGGGTGGAGAGAATCGCCATGATTCTGCACAACTCCCAGGATATGCGGGCCCTCTCTTACCCGCAGTTTCAGACCAACTGGGAGCTGACGGCCCGGGAGATGGCGCAGTTGATCTCGGTGGAGAAGCTTCCTGCCACGCCGGCCGGCCAGGCGATAGCCGAGGTCGTGGCTGCCGTATGCACTGAGCAGGGGGAGACGCCCTCGCCCTGCGAGTTCACCGCCTGGGAGGGTGAGCTCTTCGGACGAAAGATCAAGGTCTCCGTGGTTGAGCCGGAGGAGAATACCAAGCTGTGCGGTCCGGCTGCCCAAAATGAGATCGTGGTCTACAAGCAGAACATCATGGGCATTCCTCACACCTCTCGCTGGGAAGAGGCCTTCAACGAGGGTGTGACTACGGGCATCAGGTATATCGATGCCTTTGCCGCGCTGGCAGCCTATGAGATCGAGGCGGCCACCATGGCCGGAAAGGAATCGGAGACGAGGGCCCGGATCGTGAGAAGTCCGGGTGATATCAACATCAAGATTCATCCGGCGCTGGAGAGGTACATCACCAGCTATAAACACAAGATGGACATGAGAGGGCCGGTGTTCACCACGGTGAAGAGCGAGATTCTGGGTTAAGGAGAATCCAATGTGCTTAACCTTACGGGTTTACGAATCCAACCACAGAGACACAGAGCTCACAGAGAACTCGATTAACTGGGATAATTTAGAGGCTTAATGAAAGATGTTTCTGCCAATGCGGATGCCAAGAGGCTTGCCGGTGAAGCGGCTGCAAAGCTGGTGAAGAGCGGCATGGTGGTGGGCCTGGGCACAGGCTCCACGGTGGCCTGGACCATCAAGCGACTGGGAGAACGGGTCAAAGAAGGAGGGCTGGATTTTCTGGGGATTCCCACTTCCTTTCAGGCGGAGAATCTGGCCATCGACTCCGGGATAAAGCTCACTACACTAAATCAGCATTCTGTCCTGGATCTGGCCATCGATGGAGCCGATCAGGTGGACCAAAACCTGTACGTCATCAAAGGCGGGGGAGCGGCGCACACGAGGGAGAAGGTGGTTGCCTGCTCGGCGCGGCGGTTCGTGATTGTGGCGGATGAGAGCAAGTACGTCGAAAAGCTCACCTGGCCGGTACCGGTGGAGGTCCTGCCATTTGCTTTTCGGCTGGTGGAGCCGCGGCTAAAGGAACTGGGCGGAAAGCCGGTGCTGCGACTGGGAAAGATGAAGGACGGTCCGGTGATCACGGACAACGGCAACTTCGTGATGGATGTGGACTTCGGTGTGATCAAAGATCCGGCGGCTTTGGCAGTGAAAATTAGCCCCATTCCGGGTGTGGTGGAGCACGGGATCTTCGACAACCTGGACGAGCTGTACCTGGCAAGGGCGGGCGGGGTGGAGAGGATAGGGAGAGCTTGAGTCTTAAGGAAGCAACTGAAGCTCAATCATTATTGGCTCAAGGCTGCTCTTGATCTGAGGAAGCTCATTTTCGATGATATTCCAGATCTCATACAAATCAACTCCCATATAATTATGGATTAGCACATCTCGAAATCCTGCCAGTCCTCGCCATTGGATTTCGGGGTGTGATTGTCTCAGATCTGGAGAAAGATGCTTGGTTGCTTCACCGATAATCTCGAAGTTGCGGATTATTGCGTCTTGCATCATGTTAGATGCGTGAAAGGCCCCCTTACCTTCTGTAGAATAGGATTCGATTCTTTGAATGCACTCCCAGATATGGATCAAGTAAAGTTTGTCGTCCTTCATAATGGTGTTGCCTCGGCAAGCACTCTGTCTCTGATGTACCAGTGCAGGGCTCTTTCGCTAACCACATCCACCTTTCGCTGCAGGAGGTCTTCGAGGTCCTGCATAAGGGCTACATGATCCATTAAGCTCTTCCCCGGTTCCATCTCTACCAGAATGTCCAGGTCGCTTTCGGGCCCAGCCTCTCCTCTGGCTACGGAGCCGAAGACCCGAAGGTTATGGGCACCGTGCCTGGCAGCTATGGCCAGGATCTCCTGGCGTTTGGCTTTCAGCAATTCCTCAATTTTCATAGGCATACCTAGTAGATTTTTTAAAAAATTATAAATTTTACCTTATTATATTATTTATTTTAGTAATCAATGCTGACAACTCAGTTACTTTCTCAATTTCCTCTTTCGTAGCGATTTCAGCAATCCTCTTTCCGAATTCGGGTTTGCTTGCTTTTCTTACCGTTGAATCGCAATTTTCATATATATATTTATTGACTTTATTTATGAGGCGGTCTGAAAACTTTCCGGATTTTCTTATGGAATAGATCTCCTCTGGCATCCATTTATCTGCTCCAGTCTTTGGCCAATTTGAATTTAAGCATCTGCTAATCAATTCATCAGAAAATATATCTTCAAATTCTTTATCACCTACTAATACGATATTATTTTCTAGGAACTCTGGGCTAAAGCTAATTTGCTTGAGTTTATCAAGAGTAACCTTTCTAGATTTATCTTTTTGAATATCTTTATCTATAAATAATACCGTAGCTTCGCTCTTATTTCTATTTAATAGCTTTAAAAAGGGCTCCCAACTGGCATTCCCATCCAGATTTACTAAAACTATGCCGTCTTCTGCTAGCGATCTTGAAATTAATTTTTTATAAATTATGGGCAGGGCATTTTCCTCAGTATCTCCTTCAACAATTAAGAAGCAACGTTCAAAAAATAAACTACTATTTTTAATACATGATATTTCAGAAATGCTATCCAAGAACTCCTTTATATCTTGTTCATTATAATCTTTTAGATATTCTGCATATGAAATTCCGTTTTCTTGTATTATGTGATTTATGATACGCGCAGGAGCCCGATCGATCATTGAAATGGAATGAGTACAAATGATTGCTTGAACATGTGAAGAAGGATTAAAAGATAGATCCATTAAAGTATAATATATTTCCTTTTGAGCACTATAATGCAAACTCGCGTCTGGTTCATCGTAACCCCTAATAATCATTTTATGAGGTTCTTTTATCTTCATCTCTTTATCCCATTCAATTATAGCTAAAAGTAGTCTTTTCTTAGATCCTTCCCCTATGCTATTTATCGAATGAGGACCGGTTCCAAAGTCAACCAAGATATCAGAAAGCGTAAATCCTTGCGCAAAATCGATAGAGTAGTTTCCGTAAATGTTTATGACTTTATCTATCTTTGTTATTACTTTTTCTTTTAGGTTTTCTTGGATTTTTTTATTCAGAACTTCTTCAATTTCATTTTTTTTAAGGACTAGCTCCTGCTTCAATGTTTCATTTCCATTTCCATCATAATCATAGAAAAAAGTTTTGTATATATTCCGCAATGTTGTTTGGACATGGAGTTGAGGGTTGCCATAATTTGAACTATCATAATACTCAAATACTGGCAATAATTGCGAGATCTCCGACCATTTGATATTACTATAGCCGGCTACTTTTTTCAGTGAATTGAATCTTTCTCGAACAAAATCTGTTAATTTCGCTTTGGCATTTTCTGCAGTATCATAATCTAAACCTAACGTCTTTGAAAGCGTTTTTAGTTCAGCAGCTTTTAATTCATTGAAATTATTAAGTTCTTTTATTTCAAATAAAAATCTTTGTATGAATATGTTTGTCGTCACTATGCCTGTTTCATCCAGTGAAAACTCTTTTTTAAGCGTTATTTTATCATCCAATACATACTCAGGAGGTATCTTTTCTTCTGAATTAGGCTTGAATGTGAGAATAATGCTACTTGTTGTTTCACGATGGCCATTTAGTTCTTGGAAACTATCGTAGCTAGGCATTTTATTATTGATGAAAAGATCTAGCGCTCTAAGGATGCATGATTTTCCAGAGTCGTTTTCTCCTACAAATATTGTCATCTTGCTAATAGGAATATCTCCGCTGTCTTTATAGCATTGGAAATTTAGTAACTTCATGGAGACTAATTCCAATTAGCTCACCTTTTTAAAAGAATATTTTCCCTTAATATACTGATTTAAATATTTGCCTTGAGAAGAAGCAGCCATAAATGAGTCATATATCCCTTTTGGGACTTTGTAATATTCATAAATGTTTCCATTATTAAATTCTACCTCAAGAAGTTCAGTAGTTTCGTAATATCCAATTGATTTTACGTTACTTGATTTTACGGCTTTTCTTTCTATAATTATATCCCCCGAGAGCTGAAATGGATTGTCTTATGATTGCTTATATTTCTTGCGATTAATTTATGAAATCTGGGTCTCTTCATCGAATCGACCAAACTCATCCCAAGATCCTTCGCCAAAGACGCCGCAGAATTTCAAGGCATCAAACCGCACCACTTTCGGCTTCAGCCTTTCTCCTTCATTAAAATCCACTTCATCCAGTGGTTTGAGTACACCGCCTTCATAAACACACCCAACGGTCTTTGATGCGCTCAATTGTTCCATCTTCCATCTCAGAACGATATGATGCTCTTATAGTTCTTTGCACTAGTTCGTATAATGCTACTTAAATATAGAATGCGCTTTACCAGGTTATAGATAATTAAATAATATTATATGCGTTATATTGAATTATGCAAACAACTATAATATTCAATCTTGTTGTTTCCTTCCAGTGGTCCCGCCTAAGTAAATCGGAAGATGTACTCTGCCTTGCTGCTGCTTGTGGCTGTTTGCCCTCCAGGCTACGATCCCGATCAGCTCTCCAAGCATTCTGCAGCGCAAATTCGCTGCCATCCAATTCCGGCGCGCCCTCACGATGGTAGCGTACCGGCAATCTGGCCCCACTAGTGCCAGCTCACCCGGCCCACGTGCACGTGCCCCCAGGCTCGCCCACATGTGCACGCTGGGACGCGGGAGCGCGCCAACCGGAGCTTGCACCATTTTCACGCATCTTTCCTTGATGGGCATCGTTTCCGGAGACTGCTTCGTGAAGAAACCCAGATTTGTGAGTAGGCAAGCCCATAGCCATTTATCCGTGGAAAACCAAAAGGTGATTGGTGAGATAATGGATGGAGCAATTAAGGCGCGATATGAGAACAAAGTCCTAAAGCCCCTGGGAGAACTGGATCTGAAAGAAGGAGACGAGGTCGAGATTAAAGTGCGAGGAAGTGCTATCAGTAGGATCTTTGGGATTGTGAAATGCTGGGAAGGGCTAGAAGAAGCACATGAAGATTACGAGACAAATGTTCATTGATGCCAATATCTTCACATATCTTCTGACTGGCCATCCCATTTATGGCAGAAACTGCCAGCAGCTTCTCGAAAAGGTCGAAAGCGGCGATTTGGAGGCATTCATCTCGCCCCTGGTTATCGACGAGGTATCCTATGTTCTGATGGTTCAGACGGCGAGGAAAACGGGCGTCTCGCAAGATGCCAAATCGATAAAGCGAGCCATGTTGGCAGACTGGCAAGAATGCCTTACCCCCGTAGGCAAATTCTATGACTATCTCGACCTGCTAATCTCGACAGGCCATTTGAAGGTTCTGAGCCTGGACTATTCCGTCTCCAGAATTGCCCTGAAGTGCGCTAAAGAATATCGACTCCTTTCCAGGGATGCCTTGCATGTCGCCTGCTGTGAGGCATACGGGATAAGAGAGATGGCCACAAACGATGGCGAATTTAAGCGAGTCAGTTTCTTAACATTATGGAATCCATAACAGCAAGGTAGCTGGCATTGTAGCGAATCAATCAGAGCAGGCTTTCATTGGCTGCAATCACGATCCTGCTCGCATATCGACTGCAACGCAAATTCGCTGCCGCCAAATCGCGACGCGCCCTGATGAATGGCAGCGGGGCACGTGCCCACGTCCGCCCAGGTGCGCCGGGATTCGAGTTAAAATAGCAATTTCTTTTAGGCCCGACGTCGTGTAGAAATCCAACCCTCAATTTCATCGATTACAGGTCTTCTTTTCCACTTTCTGGAAATAAGAGGATATCAAAGAAAGAGCATCCTTTTTATGGTTCCTCGCTGTTTCAAGTGGGCAATAGAATAATCGAGTCCTCTGGGAGTCCTAGGTGCGTTCTGCGTCTCTGTGGTGACAGTCCGTAACCATTTGGTTATAACCAGTGGCGACCGATGTTTCACCACAAAGATCACAAAGCTCACAAAGAACGCACAAAGCGACTAAACTTGCAGATGGAAACTGCAGTAACCTCAGGTTAGCC
>JAFGNK010000209.1 GCA_016927055.1 Methanotrichaceae archaeon
ATAGATGTCTCTTCTTCATGCAATAACAGCATCTATGGAAACAACCTCTCGCAAAACTCTAAGTACCCCGCTTATGATGATGGCGAAAACCATTGGGGCCGCCCCGGCAATGCAAACCGCTATTCTGACTTCGATGAGGTGGGCGAGGGATGTCTCGATAAAAACAATCCCGGCATCTGTGACGAGAGCTATTCAATTCAGGGATCGGTTAATGTAGACAGGTATCCGATGGCAGAGTAATCGCGCATGGCTCGATAGCCTGACCTGCATGCACTTCTTTTGCATTTCTGCAGTCCATAAACGCAGCAGGCTTCTACTCTACTTGGAGCCCTAGCGGAGAGTTGGCTGGGGGGCTTGGCCCAGTCGGTAGCTGGCTTGACACCTGGCCTTGCTAGCTTAGTTGGGTGATAGATGTCTGCCCACATTCGCGCACATCAAAGGTAGAATTGCTTGAAAGGCTTTCTGTACTCATCCTGCAGCTCGTATTTTATTACCATCTTATCTGGCATAATTTGAATATCTCTTACGGATTGGGAGAAGAGGTACCAGATAAAGCCCCGGTCTGGTAGCCTGTACCTATCCGGCAAGGTAGTGGTGAACTCAGAGGTGCCCAGGATGTAAGTCCGGAGCATCTCGCTTCCTGAGGCAAAGAGGAAGGGAAAACTAACTTTTTCAATCTCTTGCTGGCAGGAGCCCTGCAGGCGCAGGCGCTGGGCCAGGAACTCCAGGTAGTCTTCTTTGGTTACCACCAGCTCTCTGTACTCGCTCATTGCAATCACCTTCGATTCACTGACCGGGGGTAAGATAAAAGTTGTCGTCGATGATAGTCCGGCTAGACTGCCCGCCCGATTCCCTCCTTTTAGCTCGCCTGTACTGCTCTGTCCCGGCTGGGTGAATGAGACTGGATGTGCTTGCTGGATACGCAGCCTTCCTGAACGCTTTTTTTATCTGCATAATACTCCGGGATCGGGGATCCGAGCTCATTGATCTGCATAATTAATCCCGTGAATGCCTCGATCTCCTTTTCCAAAACCTCTTCCGGCGTAATGTAGATGCTTCGTTCCGATACAACCGTAAGTTCATCCGGGCCTCTGAAGACCAATCTTCTCCTGCCGTCCCGCCGCAAGGCTTTGTGAATATCTCTATCATGAGCCAGCACCATGCCGGGGATAATCACTCTGTCTTTCACATCCTTCAGTCCAAGGTTCTCGAAGTCTTCCTGGGTGATCAGATTGCCGATCTCCTTTTTTGTAGCCACCACATTTACCTCGTTTCCCAGTTCTTGGAAAATCGATGATAAGAGGGGGTAGGCTACAGAGCTGGTAATGATAGTCGCGCTTCTCTCTATAGCCGGAAGCCTTTTCAGCTCCTTCTTATGGTGGGCCAGGGCAAATGGCGCTCCCGTGAGGGGATCCCAGAGCGGGGTGCCGATAACCCTCATGTCATAATTTTTGCTGATTTGCGTGGCGATGCGGCGAATGTCCTCCACGCCATAGGGTATTATGCCCGGCATTACGGGCTCATTGCCGAAGATGAGTCCCTGCTCTCGACTATTGGCAAACGACATGAGCATGAGTCCCTTGGCTCCCATGTCCTGCAAATCCTGGCAGGTCTTCTCCAACTCCATTCCATCGTTTACTCCGGGAATGAGGACGATCATGGCGTAAAGTTCAGATCTTTCGCAGAAGGTTCTAAAATTGCTGAGCACGATCTCCGGATGCTTATCGTTTACAAATTTGCGGCGCAGATCCGGATTGGTGGAGAAGATTGAGAAGCTGATCCTCTGCACGCCGGCATCGACCAGTTGCCCTGCTTCATCTTTTTTTGTAAATCCTTTTCCGCTGGTGTAATCTAAAAAGACCGGCACCTTACCATCGCTTACCGTTCTCACCAGATCGAGAAGATGCGGGTAGCAGCTTATGTCGCCATTTCCCTTGATGATGACCATCTCTGGCGTAGAAGAGGCGCTCTTTTGGGAGACCTCGAAGATCAGTTGGTCCAGGGGCTTATAGCCTGGTTCGATCTCTATTACCTCTCTCGAGCAATAATCACAGCCCTTTTTATAGGGCTTACATTGCCTGCATCCGGACGGTTCTACTCTTTTAACACCTTTAAAATAACAAAAGCTGCAGAAACCTTTGCAATCCAGACCGGGCCGACCACCTACATCCACAGTCACTTGCATAGTTACTGATCTAACGTAAGGTAGTTAAATCTTGCGTAAAAATGTTCTACTGATTAAAAGTTAATAAAAAAAACACATTAATTATTTTCCGTATCTCCTGTAAATCTAAGCTTATGGCTTCCTGGGGTGTGCTATTCGTCCCGGTTGCTGTGAGATGCCGCAGTCGAGCAGCTTTCTAGCCAGGCAAAGCTCAGCCAGGCTCATCTGCCCGGGAGCCGTGCTCTTTGTGATAAAGCCATAGGTAAGAGCTGATCCGTAGAGAGGAGCTACGGCGCGCAGATGCCTGCCCAGCCGACCCATGGCGATCATGCAGAGGGGCATATCTGCCTCCAGCAAAAATTGCATGATCCTCAAATTGTCCTGGAGGCTTTTGGGCGTCACGGCAATCTTGGCAATGGCTGCTTTTGTCTTCTTCATCTCCTCGTAGATCCCTGTCAATTCTTTTTCCGAAGGCATGCCATGAAAGTCGTGATATGATACTATTACCGGTTTTTTTATCCTGCCAATGGCATTGTCTCTTTGATCAGCCAATAGCTCCACATCCACATAGTCGGCATAGTAGGCAGCCTTGATGAGCAGATCGATTCTCTCTCTTTCGCTGCCCTGGAACATTCCGCCCTCCGCCTTGAGGCGAGCTGTGGCGATTATCGGCTTGGCGGTGGCATTTCGGACGGCCTTTATGATTTGAAGGGGATCGCCTCCCGTGATCAGGTCCAGCCGAAGCTCGATCATATCTGCTTCGCTTGCGGCCAAAACTTCTTTTTCCGCGTCCTTTCCCAGGACAGCTACTATGCGCGACCTTTGATTCATGGTTTTGCCGACTGTTTAGGATTATAAACTTTTTTAGGCCTTTTTAACTTTTAGAGCTATGAACTCTTGGGCTTATTTTCTATTTTCTGGCGCCAATTCATTGCTCCACAATGCTCTCCTCGATCTTCATGCCGAAGTGGCGGGCGCTCTCTTCCAGATGGACCAGCACCTCATCTCCGGCTTTGAGATCGGTCACCGGCCTGGGAGTGCCGTTGGATCCGACCAGCTTTATTGTCTCGGCATTTTGCAGCAGAGTGCTTATCTTCTGGCCGCCTGCCTCGGCTTCGATGAGCATCATGGGCCTCTTCTCGATCTTGGCGCGGCCAACTATAGCTGTTCTGGCAAGGCCCTCTTTGCTGACGATGGTAACCTCGTCTCCCGATTTAAGTTCGGAGAGGTAGCGAGTCTTCTCTCCCACTCGAATGTAAGCGTGCACCGCCCCGGCATTCACCCGGAATGGCCGCGCTGCAACATAGGGGCTATCCTCGGACTCGCTGTGAACCAGGAAGAATCCTTTGGCCTGGGAGCCGATGAGCATGCCCTCTCCGAAAGACATCATATTGGCGGTGTCCACGCAGACTCGATCGCCCATGCCCACAGGTTTGACGGCGGTGACTATGGCGGAAACGAGCTCTACCCGGCCCTTTTCCGACTGCTCGACCGCTTCCATGACCCTTTTGATCTCAGAAGGATCTGGGCTGTCCAGCAGCACACCATCTGATCCCTTTTCCAGAGTGCCCAGAGCCAGACGTGCCTCTTCTGCCGTCTTGACGCCGCTGATGATTTTAACGGCAGCGCCCTGCAGTCCGGCAATCATGTTCTCCAGGGGAATGACCTTCCAGTCTGTGCCGATGACGAGAAGGTAGTCTACCAGTCTGCCCATCTCCACGGCGAACTCTTCATACTTCTTGTTGGCAATAATCACATATGCCGCCTTTGTCCCGGTAATGGTCTTGGCGAGAGCCGCGTCCATGGAGCTTCCCTTGTCTTTAGGAAGAGCCACGCTTCCATCGCCTTCGCCCTCCTTGCCGATAATTATAATATCCTCTGTCTCTCTCTGTGCGCCAAAGCAGGCCACCTTGATCTTGCCGAGTTCCCGCACGCGCTTAATATTCTCTTTATCCACCAGCACGCAATCGAAGCCCGACTCGAGAGCGGTAGTGATCCGGGGCTTGATCTCCTCCCACGATCCCTGGGCCATGAGCCACTTCTCTTTCATGTTTTACACCTAGACATACCATTACTAATCTCTTTTTCGGCCAATTGTCCCGCAGGTTCATGCCAGGTAGCCTGCCAAGCACCCTGCCAGGCTAAAAATTTATACAAGGAGCAGAAAATTCAGGTCTATGGGAAATCGGTTGGTTTATAGTCCGGTGGGCATACTTCTTATGCTAGTATTCGCATTTTTGCTCTTCGTAGTGGTTGGCTTTCTTTTTCTGGATCTGGCCAGGACGGCTTTTACCAAGATCGGTTTTTCCTGGGGCCAGGCTCTATTTGTCCTGCTGGCATCGCTCTTTGGCAGCAGCATAAACATACCTGTAACCAACCTGGAGTGCAGCACTCCCCTGGTGAGAGAGAGGTATGTTCGGGCTTTTGGCATCGCTTACCGGGTGCCTGTGGTGGATATAGTGAGCTGCCATACCCTGCTGGCAGTCAACGTGGGTGGAGCGGTGATACCATCTTTGATCTCCGTGGCCCTGATCTACCGATTCCCGGAAGCTCTGAATTATACCCTTGCCGGCATCGCCTTTGTGGCCATCTTGACCAATCGCGTAGCCAGGCCCGTCAAGGGTCTGGGAATTGTCACTCCCGCTCTTCTTCCTCCCCTCAGTGCCGCCCTGGCGGCTATCCTGTTGGTCTATGCCGGGGGAGCCCCTCATGATCTCATCTTTATCATCGCCTACGTGGGTGGAACTTTAGGGACGCTAATTGGTGCAGATGTCCTGAACCTGAACAAGATCCGGGATCTGGGGGCGCCCGTGGCCAGCATTGGAGGAGCCGGAACCTTTGACGGTGTCTTTCTCTCCGGCCTGATTGCCGTGCTCCTATTATGAGCAGAAGTTGAAAGCAATGGGAAAAGTGCTTTAAGATAGCCGCGAAGAGGTGCAAGCATGAGCTACAGGGGATTTCTCGCCCATTTGCAGAAGGACGGACTGCTAAAAGAGGTGCATGAGCCCGTATCTCCCATCCTTGAGGTTACGGATCGCGCCTGGGGAAAAGGTCCCATCTTATTTCACAATGTGGATGGTCATAAGTGCTGCCTGAACATCCTGGGAACGCGCCATCTGTTGGCCAGGGCACTGGGTGTTTCTGCCAAAGATATGGTCTCTCATCTCGCCAGGATCGGCTACGTGGGTGCCGTTCGCGAGGTAGACTCCTCGCCCTTTATGGAGTGCGCCGGTATGCCCGATCTCTCCCGGCTGCCCATTCTCACCCATTTTAAGGGCGACGGCGGCCCTTACATCACCTCGGCCGTTGTGGTTAGCCAGTTTGAGGGAAAGATGAATGCCTGTGTGCA
>JAFGNK010000034.1 GCA_016927055.1 Methanotrichaceae archaeon
CCCTTCAAATCCCAGAACATGAGCCTCAACTCCTGGGTCACCCAGAACGGCTCGGAGATCGGCATAGCCCAGGCGGTGCAGGCCTGGGCGGCCCGGGTGGAGCCGACAGAGTTCATGAACCCTATACTCCTCAAGCCCAAGGGCGATCGCACCTCTCAGGTTATCGTTCTGGGCAGGCCCGTGGCTGACAAATCGGCAGAGGAGTACTACCGGGAGATAGATGGTCTCAAAGAGGTGGTGGACCGATCCGTGCAGGAGCTGGAGAAAGACTACGACTACATCGTTGTTGAAGGGGCGGGCGGTGCGGCGGAGATCAACCTCTTCGATCGGGATATTGCCAACATCTATGTGGCCCGCCTTCTGCAGGCTCCTATCATCCTGGTGGGGGATATTGAGCGCGGTGGCGTCTTCGCCAGCCTTTTCGGCACGGTGCAGCTTCTGCCTGAGGACATCAGACCACTGGTAAAAGGCCTGGTTATCAATAAATTCCGGGGCGATCCCGCCATTTTAGGCTCCGGCATGAAGACGCTGGAAGATCTCACCGGTGTTCCCGTGCTGGGCGTCATGCCCTATCTCGACCTGGACATACCCTCTGAAGACTCCGTCTCATTGGGCGACAAAAGGGTTGGGCCTTCTGGCGACCGGGATCAGGTCGAGATTGCCGTGATCCGTCTGCCTCGCATCAGCAACTTCACCGACTTCGAGCCACTGGAGCGGCAGGCGCGTGTTCGGTACGTGAACCTCTCCGAGCCTCTGGGCCACCCGGATGCGGTGATCATTCCCGGCTCCAAGAACACCGTCTCCGACCTGCGGGAGATGCAGGAAAAGGGCATGGCTGATCAGATAAAATCACTGCTGGATACACCGGTGCTGGGCATCTGCGGAGGCTACCAGATGCTGGGACGCGAGATCATCGACCGCGGCATTGAGGACACTTTGGGAACTGTGCCCGGCCTGGGTCTTTTAGATGCTGTGACCCGCTTTGACCTTTACGAGAAGAGGACTGTACAGGTGAAAAAGACCGTCACGGGCAGTGGCCCCATCCTGGAGCCGATTCGCGGCCAAAATGTAGCCGGCTACGAGATTCACATGGGTGTAACCAGCCCCAAAGGCCAGGCAGCCTTCGGAGACGATGGTGCTGTATCTGAGAGCGGAATTGTGATTGGCACCTACCTGCACGGCCTTTTCGAGAACGAGAACTTCCGCAATTCGTTTCTCGACTTCCTGCGCCAGCGCAAGAACCCTGGCCAAGGCCAAAGCCTGTCCCCCCAGGCCGAAATGGGGCCGAGGGCGGCGAAGGGAGATGGCTTTGCTGAGCTGGCCCAGGCTACAGAGGCCCATCTGGATATGAAAAAGATCTGGCGGATGCTCGACCTGGACTAACTGACTCAATTCAATATCTTTTTAGCTGGCATCATCCTTTCTTAATCACAATGAAACTGGGTGTGCTCTTCTCTGGCGGCAAGGACTCGGTCTTTGCCTGCCGCCGGGCCATGGAAAATGATCAGGTAGCTTGCCTGATAACTCTTGTCTCTGAGAACCCTGACAGCTACATGTTCCATACCCCAAACATCCGTCACACCGACCTGCAGGCCGAGGCCAT
This sequence comes from Methanotrichaceae archaeon, assembly GCA_016927055.1. GTDB lineage: Archaea > Halobacteriota > Methanosarcinia > Methanotrichales > Methanotrichaceae > Methanothrix. The sequence goes on from JAFGNK010000034.1 coordinate 1,604, forward strand.
TGGCATTCCCCTTCTCACCTGGCCCACGCACGGCGTCAAAGAGGCGGAGCTGCAGGACCTGTCGGACGCTATCGCTGCCGCTCGGGATAGGTACGGTATTCAGGGGATCGTCACCGGTGCCATAGAGTCGGTCTACCAGGCGGCGCGAATGCAGAGGATCTGCCGCGACCTGGATCTCTGGTGCTATAATCCCCTCTGGCAGACAAATCAGATCGATTACCTCAGGCTGCTGCTGAAGGAAGGCTTTTCTATCATCATCTCTGGGGTCTATGCCTATCCCTTCGATGCCTCCTGGCTGGGCGCGCAGTTGACTGAGGAGCGCATCCAAATGCTGGAGCGTCTCCAGCAAAGATACAGGATCAATCCCTCCGGCGAGGGTGGGGAGCTGGAGAGCTTCGTCTTGGACGGCCCCATCTTCCAGAAGAGAATCGAGATCCTGAAAGCATCCTCAAGCTATGACAACTACCGGGGGCAGTTTATCCTGGAAGAGATGCGTCTGGTTGAAAAACGGGTAAGTGAAATCGGTGAAATAGGCGAAATAAGGGAAGTGGGTCCGAAAATTGAAGGCGAAATCCCGGATGATGGGCTAATTCCTGAGGAAATAAGGCTGCCTGGAAGGCCGTGCATGCTCCTGGTAGACCTGTGCTTTGCAAAAGGCTCCCTATCCCAGTACGAATTTGTCCACCCCATTAGAGATACCCTGCAAAAAGCGGGCTTTCTCTGCAATATTTTACATTATTCCCAGGTCAATGAGGTGGCCCTTGCCAATCACGATAAAATTATCCTATGCGGAACGGCGCTGAAGGACAATAATTACGTCGAGCATTTGCAGCTCTTCTCCTGGGTAAAGGATTTGAAAAAGCCAATTTTAGGCATCTGCGCCGGCATGCAGGTCATCAGCGCCGTCTATGGTGGATTGATTGTGCCTCATCCTGCCATAGGTCTGGAGAAGATAGAGATTGTCAGAGATTGTCTGCTGCTGGGCGAGCCGCGCTCCATAGAGGGTTATCATCTCCATAACTATGCAGTGACACTGCCTGAGGGATTTATGCTTCTGGCTGGAAGAATTGATGCCGTCGAGGCTTTCCAGCATAGCGTCCATTCTACTTACGGCATTATTTTTCACCCTGAGGTGCGAAGTAGGTGGATATTGGAACGTTTTGCCAATCTTTAGAATCATCGTCAACACGTAATCTGTCTTTAGACTTGCCGGAAATCACTTTCCTTCGAAACCAATTTATGTAATGAATCCTCATTATCAGCGCGCTATGCAAGACTACTCCCTCAATCAGTTCCTGGCCCTGGCCAAGACACCCCCCCTGGACATTGAGATCTGCGATGTAACCCTTCGCGACGGTGAGCAGATGCCTGGTGTAGTCTTCCGTGCTGATGAGAAACTCGATATTGCTCTGCGGCTGGATGAGATTGGTGTTGAGGTTATTGAGGCCGGTTTTCCCGTCGTATCTGCCGCAGAGATGAATGCTGTAAAAGAGATCTGCAATCTGGGACTTGATGCCAAGATCTCAGCTCTCTCCCGGTCCGTTAAGAAGGATGTCGACGCGGCCATTGAATGTGGCGTGGACATGATCAGCGTATTCATCGCGACCTCTGACCTTCATCTCAAGTATAAACTGCACATGAGCTGTCCGGAGGCAATTTCTTGCGCTTTGCAGACCGTGGAGTACGCCAAAGAGCATGGCCTGATTGTGCGCTTCTCAGCTGAAGATGCCACGCGCACTGATTTTGAGGTTTTAAAGAAGCTGTATAGGAAGGCAGAGGAGTATCACGCCGACTACATCAGCGTAGCCGACACAGTGGGGATCATGAATCCGCGTACAACATATTACATGATACGCGAACTAAAAAAAGTGGTAAAGATACCCATCTGCATGCACTGCCACGACGACCTGGGAATGGCCCTGGCCAATACCCTGGCCGGAGCGGAAGCGGGGGCAAAGCAGCTTCA
>JAFGNK010000035.1 GCA_016927055.1 Methanotrichaceae archaeon
CCCGGATACAGCAAGCTCAGAAGCTGCGCATGTTGTCGATACCAGGATTATTGCAGAAAAAAGCAACGTGAATCCACTTCGATACGTCAACATAAGATCTCCCAGAATGCTGACAGTTACTTAAGATTTAATAAGTTGTTGGGACAGATGCTGCAGGCTATGAGATTTCTTTCCTGGCTAAAATCACAACTACTGTATTTCTGTCCCCGTGCGTGCGGATATGATGTCCGCAAAGAGAGACAAACACTCCGGGCAGTAAGAAAGATTCTCTAATGCTCATCTTCAAGGAATACTTGGCCAGCACAGGCTTCCTGCCGCCAGGGCGACAGGTCTCCCATATCCCGCCTTCCCGGATATCGACCGCCTGATTCGGTCTCAGAAAAAAATTAAATAATAATTGGATTGCATATACAAGAAAAAAGATTTTTGGAGGCTGAACAATGAGCTACTTAGAGAGTATGATCCTAATCGGGGGCATCCTGAACATTGCCAGCGGTTTAGCAGTCATGGCAAAGCCCGATGTTTTCAAATCAATATTGAAAATCAATTTTGATCCCTTATCAAATCCACTATTAGGATACTTTGTCGCAGGCGTAGTCGTGGCATTTGGGAGCGGATATCTCTATACTTATTTCTGGGCTCCTCGCAACCTCTCGCTCCTGGCATTGGGAACTTGTGTGAGGTACTGGCTGGTCATTGTATCCACCTACTGCTACTCGAAAAAGATTATCGAGGCCAGACTTTTCTATCTGATTGCTATTGAAGCGCTTCTCTTTGCCCTTGCCTTCACGCTATACATCTATGAGATGAGAAATGTACTCACATGGAGCTGATTTCTGCCAGAAGAAAACCAGAGCCATTGCACTGGATGAGAGGTTTCCTGCACTTCTTTCTGGCTGCCCTGTCCCTTTACGAGCCGGGGCAGGCCCCGACCCATAGAAGGCAGCCCTTCTCTTTTGTGTATTTGTGTATGATTTTACCTCAACATCACCCGGCTCAATGTCACCAGGAAGAGGGCCATGAGCAGCCACCCCATTAGAGTCTCTGTAACCGTCAGGACCTCATAGCCCTCAATGATACTGAAATTCTTAGGGGTTTTGCCTAAAAACTGCATGCTGCTGAAGTAGAAGGCATCGTTGAGTGATATGTTCGCCTTGTCTTGCAAAAGTGCCTGCCCCCCGTCCGGCTGTAGAGCATCTCCCACCCAGAAGATGCCCATGAAGAGGAGAATGATGGCCACGCTCAGAAGAATGGTATGCGATGGACGCACCCCGTAGCCGCAGGAGATCCAGGCCAGACGATCGAAGAGCCTGGGGAAGATCTTGGGCGAGCGCGCCTGCTTTTCCGTGCGGTACTGGTAATAGCAGTCGTCCTGATCCTCGAACTGCTCCAGGTTCCTGAAGTTTCTGATGAGCGTCAGGTACACCGAGCCGTTAAAGGGAACGTGGCTTTTAATGGAATTCCAGCGGACTGCTATGCGGTTGAAATTGAAGTCCTTGAGGTGGATGCTCGAGCCTTCCGAGAAGAATGCATCAGACAGCTTCAACGTGTATACCTTGGCGTTGGAGAGATGGAAATATTTCTCAAATCTCGCCCGGCCGAAGTCAGCATCATTGAACCTGGCCCGGGAGAAATTGGCATCGATGGCAAAGTGGGCCCGGGAGAAGTTGGCCTCTTCCTGAAACTGGGAATGAGAAAAACCGGCATCCTCCTGAAAGTGAGAGCCGGAGAAGTTGGCTGCCTTGGTGAATGTGGTGCCGTCAAAGTCCACCAGCCCAAAGAAAGCAGCATGATCAAAGAATACATCTCCCTTGATCACGGAGTACTCGATTTTTATTATTGATTTTATTACTCTTAATTTATTTATATTAAAAGCTAGGTCCAGGCTGTGCAGATCCAGGTCCCCGTAGATGATGACATTCTCATACTCCACAGGTTTGCCCTTCTCGATCTTTTCCAGGATCTCCTCGGCCTTGATCATCAAGAGGTTATCGACCATAAACGGAGGGAGAAATCGATAAAAGCAGATATTCTTTGCGGTGCCTTTTTCCGGGCCATCAATTTCAGGCGGCTTTTCAGCCCCGCATTCCCGTGCAAATCCGATGGTCAGATGAAATGCCCAAATCAAATGCCATCAAACTGCCCCGGTCTTCAAAACCAGTCTCAAATCTCCTCCGATCCCGTCCCCAGGAGCATCTTTTCCACCCAGTCCCAGTCGTGCTCGTAGATGTGCGCTGAGGCGCTGGTGGTCGAGATCGATCCGGGCTTTGCGCCTACCTCGCGGCAGACATACTGCAGCAGCCTGGCCAGGCCGTAGAGATTAGCGGGATAAGCTCCGGCAAAGTCGTGGCTGCGAAAGAAGATGGAGAGATGCAGGTGCCCGTCGCGCAGCTTGAAGTCGTCCACAATCATGCAGGGGACCTCATCTTTAGCCGCATCCACCGGTGCTATCCAGGTTACTGCCGTAGCCCGGCGCGTATTGGCAGAGGCCTTGAGACGCAAGATAACCTGCTCTATCTGATCCAGAGGAGGTGTGCCCGACAGGGACCAGGCGCGCAGACGTTCGCCGTAGGTGTATTCAAAACCGGGATTCCGGCTCGATAAAAGCTGCTGTGCATACTCCTCTAAGCGCTCCTCGTTCCAGGAGTACTCGGCTGGAATCATCTCCAGATAGGGATTTTCTACCACAATCTGCAGCGATAATAGCTCCCGTATCCTGGTGCCCCTCTCATCAGTGATCTCTGCCCCCTGCCGCCAGATGAGGCTCATGCCTCTGTGCCAGGCATCAGAGATGGTTCTCGCACGAATGAATCTACCCAGTCTTGCCATGAAAAAGCTCCAGCTTATTGCTTTTCGCCCGTCAGCTCCGCCAGTGCCTCCGGCGGGAATGCCTTGATGATATCGATCTTCTTGACGCAGCGTGTTCCAATGCCGTATTTCTTGGCAATGGGCTTCAGCTCCCTCATGCAGTATCGTCTGGCGATCTCCTCCACATCCATAAGAGTTGCTTTCATCTACCTGCTACTTTAAGTTTTTTCAGAGTTATATCATGTCGCCGGTAAATGTTCTCGAATTCGAAGCCAGGATTGCCTCATGCCACCACGGCCGCGAGCTGGTGCAGCTCCAAACCCAGGCCGCCATAGCTGAATTTCAGGTCGAGGAGACCATTATGTATCATTAGTAATATCAATATTAATATAAACTCAAATAGGATGAGCAGAGCTATGAGTATGACGCCAATTCCTGGCGTCTGAAATGCCTCAATGACAAAATCCCACAGAGTCCTTCCTACTACCATTGCCGTTCCCCACCAGAGACCGCGTCCCCCACCAAAGCGCACCGAAAGAGATTCTTTGCCAGGTAATTAAAGGAAAGGAATGGGTGCGGAGCGAAAGTAATCAGAGGAAAAGATATTTCAAAAGAACACTATAACACAAAACACAATGGGAGACTTCGAATGGGCCCTAGTAAGCGCCCTTAACTCATTCTTCGAGAAGGATGGCATCGCCGCCATAGCCTACCGGCTCAAACAATCTCGCTTTTCCGGCCAGTTCATGGACATATTGGTGGACTCCAAAATTCCGGAGTACTATCTGGCCATCGAATGCAAGAGCCTGGATGCACGAAAGACAAAATCGCTCTACTTCAAGCAGCACTTCAGCTTTGCCGCCGGAGGGCACCAGATGACGCGCGAGACAGAGTTTATCACCCGCTCGGGAAGACAGGGCATCCTGGCCGTGGAGCTTCGCCACGGCGCCGGCAAAGCGAGGAGCGCGCACCTGGTTTCATGGGGACAGATCTTCCAGAGATACAACGCCGGAGAGACAGGCATAACCTTGCAGGAAATTGAGATCAACCCTCCTCTGGAGAGAAGGGGGGGCTCCTACCAGATCTCCCGGCTGGATATCGTGCGCATCACCGGATATTTCGATTTGGCCGGCGAAGACGATGGCCTGGATGAGGAACCGGCTGCTATGGAGTGAAAGTGAATGCAGCCCCAGGCAAA
>JAFGNK010000210.1 GCA_016927055.1 Methanotrichaceae archaeon
AGCCTCGTCAGTGAATACTCGCTCAGGGAGTAGCCGCGACCTAGAGCGAGCTGGCGCAGCCGGACGTTATGCTCCTTGGAGCCGGTAAAATACTGCAGCACGGTGCCGTAAGATCGATGCTCTACGATTCTCAAATCCACCTGAATCGTGTCCTGCACTATGACGCTGGCCTTGGTGGGACCTTTGGCCAACACCCCCTGCACTAGCGGCATGCGCACGAAAGCGGCAACGATCTCCTCCGGCCTGGAGGCCGTGGCCAGGATATCGATGTCGCCTACAGTCTCCTTCGCCCGGCGAAAGCTGCCCGCGGCAGTGATGTTCTCCAGGCCTTGCATGACTTTTAGATAGGCCAAAATATCGTTTACAACGGGCTCAGCCGTGCTGAAGAGAATTCTGGTGCTGCGCTTTTTGTACCTTTCAATGGATTTTAAAATATTTGCCTCGCGTGTCGGCCCCATTCTGGGAAGTCTTCTGATGCGATGCTCTATTGCCGCCTTCTCCAGCTCCTCCAGATTGGTTATGCCCAGCTTTTCGTGCAGCAGAAAAATAGTCTTGGGCCCCAGTCCCGAGATCTGGAGAAGCTGAGCCAGGCCGGGGGGAGTCTTGGCTAAAAGCTCCTGATGAGTTTCTATTCGGCCGGTCTTAAGATACTCTTCTACCTTCTGGGCGATGGCCTTTCCCACCCCGGGAATGGACTGTAGTCTCTTCTCCTGGCAGACCTTGTGGATGTCCTCCTGCAAAGATTCTATGGCTCGAGCGGCTTTGCTGTAGGCTATGATCTTGAAGCGGTTTGCGGCTTGCAGCTCCAGCAGCTCCGCCATTTCGTAAAGAAGGTCGGCAACCTCGCGATTTTTCACAGGAAAGAGTAGTGAGGTGCAGGTAATAATAATCTTTTGTCCTTTCACGCTCAGAAAATCTTCAACTGGCTCTGTATCAGATCGATTGCACTCGATTAGCATTCTTTGAGGCAATATTTACTTAAGCGCTATGCCTGATGTTAGCTGTCATTCGGCTTTTTTTGAATAACAATTCACTACCAGGCAGACTATTTTAAAAATGGGACCGAAACATTTAATTTATTTAATGGAGTAACGAAAATAGGTGAGTTTTTATGGACGCTACCGGTTTATGGTTCTCTAAACTGGAGAGCAATTTTTCTGCAGATTACGGGCAATTCCGATGGACGGAAGAGCAGAGGACGTGGGATTGGGATAACCTCACAACTGCGGATCTGGTGAGCACCAAGGACGGCATGAAAAGGCTGGTATTGAGAAGGAAAGGTGAGATCCGTACCAGATACGGCAGGCCAGACCTTCCAGAAAAAGAAGGTTCTGACGCAAGTTTAAGATATATGCTGGGCATTAATATCAATGACGGGCTAGAGGATATCAAATGCGATTATTACACCGCGAGGGTTTATGATCATCATAAGAATCGCTGGAATTTGATCGGTCCGAAAAAGCGATTCTCCTTCCAGATCGATGATAATGCCTGGTTATGGCAATGGGCAGATGAAGGATGCGAATTGTTGGGTGTTGCCGGGAATAAAAAAATCAAAGAAATTCACGATTATTTGAAAAATAATATTAATAATTTGGATTATACAAATTTATTCAATCTGGATGTCGATGCTAACCATAAATGCGGGCCGGTCATATACCAGCCAGCTGTGGATGGAATGAAGAACTTCATCCGGGAGATTCATTGCTCAACAGAGCCTGTAACGGAGGGAAAGAAGGAAATTGAGGTCACTCTTGTCTTCAATAACGAGGAGCTTCGAAAGCATAGAATACTAAATAAAATTTATGAGTATGTTAGACTGACAAAATACGGCCGCTTAAGGGATATCGAGAGCTTCCATATCATAGCGGACTCCGATGATGATAAAGCTAATGGACTGCGTTTTTCCGGGATCTATAGCGGCAACAACAACCTGGAAGAAGACACCATACACGGAGACCTGGGAGAGGATCTTCCACCCCATAGAGTAAAATATTACGCAAATGATTATAAACATCCTATAATTTTTATTAATACATCCAATCATGCTATGGCCGAGCATGATACAAACCCTGACCTCTGGAAATGGGAATATGTTCCATGGGTTGAGAACAGGCCGTTTGTTTCAGGAGAAGAACGCCGCAAAGTCATAGAAGATCGTTACAAAAATCTTGCAAAAACATTTACTGCGAAATTATTAAAATTATTGCGATGAGCCTGGCAGGCTACGTTTCATCTTTTAAGGTTACGACCTTTCTATTAGCGATACTATTTACTATATAGTCACATCGTCAGCGATCGTGCAAAACATTTTTAAACCTCCGGCGGCATGAGCATGGCGGCAGGGATGGTATGGCGGGAACGATGCATAGGATGGAGAAGCTCTACCTGGATATTTTTGAGCATCAAGTGCCCAAAAATCTTTCCCTCTGCCCAAAGCCCGTCTACTTATTTGCGGAGGATATGAATTGTCTACACAATTAGTGCCATCTCTTTGCCCCTACTGTGCAGTAGGTTGCGGTTATTACCTTGCAGTGGAGAAGGGCAAAGCTATTGGCGTTGAGTATATGACCGACCACCCCACCTGTGAGGGAGCCCTCTGCCCCAAGGGCAATGCCGTCCTTGAGGTCTTGAATCATGAAGAGAGGCTCAAGTATCCCATGAAGAGGGTGGGGGGCGAGCAATTTGTAAGGATCACCTGGGATGAAGCTCTGGACATCGCTGCCCAGGGCCTGGCCCGCAATATCAAGAAGCACGGACCCAAATCCCTGGGCTTTCTGGCCTCATCCCGCTGCAATAATGAAGAGAACTATCTCCTGCAAAAGCTCTCCCGCCTGCTGGGCTCACCGCATGTAGACAACTGTGCCCGCCTCTGCCATTCGCCTACCGTGGTCGGCCTGGGAGCAGTCCTGGGAACGGGAGCTATGACCAACAACCTCATCGACCTGCAAAACTCCAAATGCATCTTTGCCATAGGCACAAACTTCACCGAGGCTCATCCCATCGTCTCTCGCTGGGCGCAAAAAGCCAAGGACAACGGGGCAACGGTGATCGTAGCCGACCCGCGCATCACCTCCACCTCCTGGATGGCAGATCTGCACCTGCGCATTAAGCCCGGCAGCGACATAGATCTGCTCAGAGGCATGATGAAGGTGATAGTGGATGAGGGCCTGGCAGACAGGAAATTCATCGAGGAGAGAACGGTGGGTTTTGCCGAGCTTGCCGCCAGCCTGAGCGGCTTTTCCCTGGAGAAGGCAGCAGAGCTGACCGGCGTTTCGGCAGGGGAGATCATCAAGGCTGCCCGGATTTATGCCCGCTCTCCCGCGTCCTCTCTGCTTTACTCCATGGGCATAACCCAGCACGTCTGCGGCACGGACAATGTCAAGGCCTGTGCCACTCTGGCCCTGGTCTGCGGCCAGATGGGAAGACCGGGCGCGGGAGTAATGCCCATGCGCGGGCAGAATAATGTTCAGGGAAATTGCGATATGGGCGGCATGGCCGAGTTTTATCCGGGCTACAGGAAAGCCTCGGACCCCAAGTCGGTGGAATTTTTCAAAGAGGCCTGGAAGGCTGATGACCTGCCTTTGGGGCCGGGGCTAACCTCCACTGAGATGACAGAAGCTGCCCTGGAAGGCAGCATCAAAGCCATGTACATCATTGGAGAAGATCCGGTCATCTGCGATGCCAATATCAATAAGACCAAAGCAGCCCTGGATAATCTGGACTTCTTAGTGGTGCAGGAGATCTTTATGACGGCCACAGCCAAGATGGCTGATCTGGTGTTGCCGGCTGCTGCCTGGGCGGAGAAGGACGGCAGCTACACCTCCATGGAGCGGCGGGTGCAGTGGATCGACCAGGCCATCCCTCCCGTGGGCGAAGCCAAAGAAGGGCTCTGGATCATCAATGAGATCGGCAAGAGGATGGGATTGGATTTGGGTGGCTCTTCTGCCGTTGAAGTGCTAAAGGAGATCAACCGGAATGTGCCCCAGTACGGGGGCATGACCCTGGAGCGCATCTCTAAGATCGGAGGTCTGCGCTGGCCCTGCCCGGATGAGAGGCATCCTGGAACGGCCATTTTGCACCAGGAGAAATTCTCCACCCCGAGCGGAAAGGCAAATATTGCCAACGTGCAAAACCGGCCCGCTGCCGAGCAGACCAGCCCGGAGTATCCCATTCTGCTCAGCACGGGCAGGATTGTGGTTCACTACAACAGCGGCTCCATGACGCGCCGCAGCCCCTCGCTCCTGGAGAGAGACTTTGAGCTTTATGTTGAGATCAATCCC
>JAFGNK010000211.1 GCA_016927055.1 Methanotrichaceae archaeon
AATCCATGTACGATTTGTTGAATCCCGAAATATTTCATTTCCCATCTAAATTTGGATGCGTGGTCCAGGATATGAAACTCAACCAGACGATGGTTCCCTAAATCCTTCGTCAAAACCATCCGGGGATGGCCACAAGAGAGATTCGCCTGCGTTGGTTGGGTGTAGACGTAGTTTTCGGAGGATGACCGATCAATAGCGAGGTAGATGCTCCAATATACTGACTTCAGCTGCTTTGGGGGCCATGCTTAAATCTCCCAAAAGCGAGAGAATGTAGCATAATCCTGCCCATCTATGAATCATGGATCGAGTTTAAAACTTAAGCGAGATCAATCTTTCAAAGCGCCGGGCTGAAAGCAAGATATCTTTTTCTGTAGGTTTCCGAAAAGCCAGCGATGCAAGCGACTTCTTGAAAAGATGATTTGAATATACCTAGAGAGCCTCCACCCTGCTATTTCCCAGCTCGTCCTCCACCACCAGCAATGTATTGTCGAACTGTCCCTGCACGTCGCTGATGTGGCTGATGGCGATGATCTGGGGAAAACGCTCCTCCAGGCTTCTCAGCATCTGGATCATCTTCTCCCGATGCTCCTGGTCCTGGCTGCCGAATACCTCGTCCAAAATGAGGAAGGAATAGCTCTCCCCATCCGGCCCGAAGCGCATCAAGTACTCGCTGATGGCGACGCGCACGGAGACGGCGATCATGTCGATCTCTCCGCCCGAGTAGCGGGATATGGGATAATAGTTGCCCCCGTCCTCCACCTGGATGTTGAAGTCATCATCGATCTTGAGCAGGCTGTACTTGCCGGAGACCTCCTCCAGGATCTCACCGGCCGTGCGGGCGATGTCGTTCTTGACCCGGATCAATACCTGGTCCATGAAGCTGTTGACCAGACCTCTTGTCACATCCACCACCTCTATTCTCCGGCCCACCTGGGCCGCATTCTTCTCCAGATCCTCTTTTCTTCGCGCTTCCTGGATAAGCCGGTCCTGGGCTGCCAGCAGGACGCCCATCTGCACCTGGCGCTCTGAAACGGCTTTTCTGGCCATTTCCAGCTCCTCCTCTGCGCTCGCCAGCATGGCTTTGGCCTTTTCATGTTCATCGGCGCTGTATGCCAGGGCCAAAAGGTACTTCCTGCACATATTGAGATCAAGATTGAGCTTTTCCATAGCTGCCTTGGCTGCGGCCAGCCTCTCTCGTGCCTCGGCCTCGCCTGCTATCAGCACACGAATCGTCTGCGCCTGGCTCTCTGCTGACGCCAGGGTCCTCTTCTCTTTAAAAAAAGCCTCGTACTCCAGAGGATCGTAGTTCAAATCCTTTTGCGAGCTATGGAGAGCTTTCAGGGCCAGATCGAGCTTCTCTATCTCTTGCTCTTGATTTATTATCCTATCCTGCAAGGCGGGAATTTGCGCCACCCTCTCCGTGAGAGAGAGAAAACGATCATGCAGCGGCTTGAGGGAGGCCTGACGCTTTCTCGCTTCCACAAAGTTCGATTCGGCGTAGCCCAGGGCCTCTATCTGCAAGGTGAGCTGCTCTTGTCTGTCCTTTAGAGCAGCCAGTTCCTTTTGCAGCAGAGCATTCTCTCTTTCCAGACCTGGCAGATCCTCCAGCCGTTGAGAAAGGCCTGCGTACTCCATAACCAGAGGCCCAAGAGCTTTCAGAGCAGCTTCGACCTGGCTTAGCTTGTCGGCATCGAAGCTGACAGTCCCCAGGCCCTCGATTTTGGAAGAGATCTCCTTTTGCTCGGATTGGGACTCGTGCAACTGCATGGCCAGGCTCCTCAAATCGGCCTGCAGAGCCGAGCGCCTGCTCTTTTGGGAATTCAATTCGTCAAAAGCCGCCCGCAGATTGCTCCTTGTTCTCGCTGCCCCTTCAATCTTCTCAGTTTGGGCGGCAATTATGGCCGCGAGCTTCTCCTTTTCCTCTCTGGCTTTTTCTGCAGAATTTTCATATTTCCGGATGAGCAGATCGCGCTGGTCCTCAATAGGCCGCTCGCAGGTAGGGCAGAGGCCTTCCGCTCCCAGAGCGCGGACCTTTTTCAGGGAGAGTTCCGCTTCGGCTGCCGCCAGCTCCTCTACCCTGTAGCTTCCACTCAGATCTGCCAGGACGCGGGACAGCTCGCCGCCGAGTTGGTCCAGATCTCTATCCTGGCGGCGGAGCTGCTCCTCTTTCTCCTCAATTCTGCCCAGGGGCTCCAGCTCGCTTCGTGCTTTTTCTGCCTCGCTCTTCAGCCTGGCCAGGCGCGCTTCTATTGCATTCTTGCGGGCTAAAAGGCCGCCCAGCTCCTTATGCAATTCTCTTTGCCGGGAGAACTCCAAAAGCTTGCTCCTGCACATCTTTTCTTCCTCCCGGCAGTATGCAATCTCCTCCCGCCTGGACCCGGCTTTATAGAGGTCATCAATCAGCTTTTTAGTGCGGGAGAGGTTGGCATCGATCGCTTGCACTCGGACTGCTTCCTCTTTCAGGCGGGCCTGCATCACGCTATGCTTATCCCGAAGGTTCTCCAGGGCCAGGAGCTGGGCCTGCAGCTTTGTATGCTCCTCTTCTTTGGGCTGCAGCTCCTCACGCATTGCCGCATCGCGCTGCAGCTCCTGGAGTCTTCTTTGGCTTTGTGCAAGCGCTTTTTTCTCGCCCTGCATAGCTGCCTCTTCGCCAGCCATATGGCGGGCCGTCTCTTCATAGACCACCCTCTTGGGCTGCAAAATTTCCAGCCTTTCCCTTATGCTGGCCAGCCTCTCCAGCATGGGTTGAAGATCCGAGAGCTTTTTTTTGCAGGCATCGATCTCAGAGAGCCGCTTTTCTGCGGCTTTTATCGCCTCCTTCTGCTCTCTATCCTGTGCCTCCAAGCTCTTTACCTTCTCCGCCAGAAGGCCATGCCGGCGCATCTTCTCGGCCATGGCCTCCAGCTCCTGCCGTCTCCTCTCCCCCGCCTCTGCTAGCCTTGCCCGGCTCCTCTCTGCTTCCTCCTGGCCTTTTCTTGCCATCAAAATATCTTGGGAAGCCTTCTCCAGCCGACCCTTTACATCACCGACCTCAGAGAGTGCGCCTGCCAGCCAGCTCTTTTGCTCCTCCAAAGAGGCGCGATCGGATTTGATGAGAGCGATGGCATATTCCTTGATATCTTCCAGCCCCAGGAGCTTGAGCAGATACTCTCTCTTGCCCACCCCCCCCTCTTTGAGAAGGTTGTCCAGGTCTTTTTGCCGGGCGTAGAAGGTCTTCATGAAGTCCTGATAGCTGATCTTTAAGATCTCCTCAAGCCTTGCATCCACCTCTTTGCTTCCTGTGGCAATCCTCTGTCCATCCAGCACCAAAAAGGCCTCCGGCGTCAAGCTCTTTCCTTTCATGGCCCGGTAGATAACCAGCTCCTGCTTGCCCAGGGAAAGTGTCAGGCTGGTCTCCACAGTATCAGATTCTCTGGCACGTGCATTGCGGATGAAGTCTCTTTTAATGCTCGAAGCCCTGTTTCCGTAAAGGGCCCAGGCAATGGCCTCCACTATGGTGCTCTTGCCTGCTCCATTGCTGCCCACGATGCCGGTAAGCCCATCGGAAAATTCCAATTCGGCGCGGCGGAACTTTTTAAAGTTTCTCACCACAAGCTTATTAAGATGCATCCAATGCCTCTTTATGCCTGGCCAATACAGCCTTCTTCATAATCTCCGATCCATAGGCCACTACATCATCCTTTGTCTTTGCCGGTATCAGCTCTTGAGTGGATTTCTCCTCCATGTAGCCGGAAAACTCCTCGTGCAGCGTCCGCCGGTCAATAGAACGCTCGAAATGCTCCTCTTCATCCAAAAATAACGGCCGGATCTTGAAGTAGAGGGCGGACGCACCCAGCCGGTTGAGCCTTCCCTGATCTATGCTCCTGTAAGCGGCCCGGTTGACGTTTTTTAAAGTGATGCGCACCATTTTGTCTCTGATTTCATCTTCATGGCATAGCTCTAGCAGGCACTGCCCTATTTCTTCGGAGAGCATGCCGCTGCAATCTATGGGCGGGTGATCCACCATGTACTGGGGTTTTACCGGCACATTCTCGGCTCTTCCTGTCTCCAGGTCCACCAGGAGCATTCCTTTCCTGTCCTGGGACTCGCCGAAGTTGAAGTATTCCACAGAGCCGCTGTACCAGGCATTCCTGGAAAGCTGCGCCTGTCCATGAAAGTGGCCGAGTGCAATATAGTCAAAATCGCTTTTGAGGAAGCTGTCCGATAGCTCGTGCTCTCCCACGCTCCTCATCTTTCTGTTGGCAAGCGACTCGGCCAGGCCGTGCATGACCAGCACATCTCTTCCCTGGCGCTCAATCTTTTCAAACTCAGCCAGGTAGTCTTGCGGCTCCAGGCAGAAGGGAATGCAGTGAAAATAGCTGTCCCCCGCAGCAAATCGTTCATATCTGTACCTATGGGCTATGTGCACGCCCCGCAGATCCTCGAAGAGGCGGAAAGGGCTGGTGGATGAAAAGCTCTTGGGGGCGTCGTGATTGCCGCTGATTATGATAATAGGAATATCCTCTTCCATGAGCTTTAAGAGCCCCCTCTGGAAGACCACCAGGGGCTTGATCTTGGGGCGGACGTGATGGAAGACATCGCCGGCATGCACTACTGCATCCGGCCGAAGCTCAATGATTCTCTCTATGGCCTGCTCAAAGCCGGAATATACCATCTCTTCTATGCGGTTTCGCCCAACCTCATCCAGGCGGCTGTAGCTGGAAAAGCCCAGGTGCGAATCGGACAGGTGAATTATCTTCATTAGCTTTCCGCTTCCTAAATTCTTGATAGCCTAATCTAAGAACGGCTTGAAGCCGCCTCTGGCAATAAGGCTCTCCTGTTTATCTTCCTTATCCAGGCGGCGCAAGTAATCCTCATAGCGGTGTATCCTGGCGGGCACGGGAAAAGGGATATTCAGGGTGGATACGACGGCTTCGCCCTTCTCCAGGGTCTGAATTTCGATATCCATGGAGGTGAGATCTTGCTTGGCCGACTCTTCCAGTTGCCTGCGGTCGTTTCTATCCCCCAGGCCCATGACCACCAGCGTGTTGAACTGGGAGAGAAGCTGCTTGTCTATGAGCTTGGGCTGCTGGGTAATGGCACACAGGCCCACTCCGAACTTGCGGCCTTCCCGGGCGATGCTCTCAAAGCGGGAGATGTTGCTGCCCGAGCCCAAAACCCTCTGCGCCTCCTCAATAGTGATAAGGCAGTTCTTGCGGCTCTCCCCGCCCTCTTTCTCATCCTTTTTGTACTCATCCAGGATATAGCGGGAGATAACGGAGAGCAAGAAGAGCTCGGATCTGTCGCTCATCCTGGGAATATCTACGAGGACTACCTTTCCTTTCTGCAAATTGGCGAGGATATTGGCCAGGCTGGACCTTTTCCGGATGTATGGATTTCTCTCCAGCTCGTTTTTGATCCTTCGAACCAGAACATTGACCGTGCTGTCCTTGAAGCCCTCCTGCATCATGCGGACCATGCCCTCTGGGCTCTTAATCTCCTCCAGCCAGCTTGCCGGGTCGAAGATCCTGGAAACCGCTTCCAGGGCATCTCTTTGCGGCGGCGACCATTCATAGAGCAGAGCAATGTCCTCCGGAAAAATCTCGCTTTCCGATATGGCCAACTCCTCCACGCCCGGATCGGAGGCGTTCTGCCTGTTTGTGGAGTAGCAGGCCAGACCCTCTCGATATCTCTTGAGGTGGGTAAGTCCCTTGACAGGACCCTTGCCTTTCAGGTATTCTCCGTGAGGATCGACGATGAGAAGCCCGAATTTTGACTGTCCCCGCGCGGCCAGACGCATGCAGGAGGCAGCAAAGACCTTCATGAAGTTGGACTTGCCCATGCCGGTGGTAGCGAAGACACCCATGTGGTGATCCATGACCTCGCTGTGCAGGGCTACTTGAATTTCTTCTACAAGTCGCGAGCCATTTCGTAGGTATCCAACCTCGATATCTCCCATCACCTGGCTTAAAAACCGAAACTCTTCTCTCTCTGCTCGCGCTACGGGTGCGAACTTTGTGGGTAGTGTCCTGGATTTTTTAAACTCCAGTTTTCTATTTATGCAACCCAGGGGCTCGGCTGAGACGCGGTTGAAGATCTGATCGCTGTCGAAGAACTGGGTGCCTTTCATAGTGGTATCCCAGTGGCCGTCGTAGTTGGAGCTGTGCTCTATATTCACAGCGCGAGCAAGAAACGTCAAGCCCTGATCTTTGATGGAAAAGATCTGCCCCACTTCCACCCTTTCCTCTTCAGAAAGATCAAAGGGCACAATGAAATGATACTCGGAAACGTTTTTGGAGACGATGCGATAGGTTGTATCTCTCTCTTCTATCACTTTTCGGTTCAACAGACTTTCCGCCCCGCTGGGCTGGATATTCTCTTGCTTTATGGCCACCTTTTTCTCCCTCTCTTCCGCCCGCAATTTTGCTGCAAATTCTTCTTTTTCATTTACCTTTCCTTTTTTGCCCTTCTCTCTAGATTCCTGGCCTCATCTCCAGGATGTCGTGGAAGTCCTGCATAAGCAGTCTTATCTCAGAATGGGTCATTCCTATCTCCGAGAGCTGGGCCATTAGTCTTTCGCACGCTGCTGCTCCCTCTTGCTCGGTGATCCTGATATCCCGGTGCGCCCGGAAGAGGGCATGAGGATAGCCCATGCATTCGGCGGAGCAAGAGTAAGCGGCCAGCTTTTCCAGAACAGAGCCGATATCGTCTGCTAGATATGAAGGCGCATCAACCCGGAAGGCGTGCTCGGACTGCCCGCAAAATCGGACGATGTAGGTCTGGCCGTTCCATCTGCCCTGGCCTGCATCTACTTTTTTGTCCTTCAGGCTGAGATACCAGGCAGCGCCTGGCAAAAGCCGGCTGCCGGCCATGCTGGTATGCTGCACAAAGGGCAAAGAGACCACTTCGCCCCAGAAAATTGAGCTGGATTTGGCCACAGCCAGAAGGGCGATGCCCTTTTCACGAGCCCGATCGAAGATGGCGGCAAGAACGCCTCGCAGAGGCTCAAAAACGTCGAAGCTGCCGTCGTAAAGGATGATGTCTCCTGCATGGGCCTCGCTCAGGGCATCATTTATGGCCACATACTCATGCAGTTCTCGATAGTAGCTGGAGAGTCTATCCAGATCCGACTCCTTAAAATCGATCCCTTTCAGGCCGAAGAAATGCTCCAGATAGGGGTCGAACATCTTTTGGCATAATTGTGGATCGGCCAGGAAGGCATCGTCAAAGGTGATGACCGTGCGCTTCCAATCTCTTTCCCGATAGACGGCATAGCCTGCCCGGATCAGGTTTACATTGGCTGTCGACCAGCCGCAAATGGAGGCGTTGGAGCCGTCCACGGCAAATATCTCCCCAGCAAAGTCGCGTGGCTCTACCGGCACGAAGTCACAGCTTTGCACCCCCGTCTCGGCAAGATATCGGTCGATTCCGTCCAGGGAGATATGATCTCTGATCAGTTCTGCGATAAGGGAAAGGCGGCTGTCTTCATCCATTCAATTTATGGTGACTTGGCAAAGTATATACGGATTTTGAAGGGGTGAGGTGAAGGATGAAGAGAAAAAGGAGGGAGGCAAAAGCCTTCGATGTAGGAGGGAGAAAAGAATTCGACTTTTGCCACATATTCCTCTGCGATTAACGAATATATAGTCTTCGGTATTCGTCTATCAACGAAGAGCGCTTGCTGGACATGGGCTCTATTTACTGATAGAAAATCGATATCAAAGCCCTTTGGGGAACTGTAGAATTTATCCTGACTTTTCGATTTGCGTTTTGCTGGACTGCATATTCAAGTGCCAGCTCTGGTCTTGAAGAGTCCTATCATAGATCGACGTGCCCCGAACTATCTTGGATCGATGTGCCCTGAATCTTTATGGATTTGAGCTGCCCTGATGTTCCTTTCTGCCCTTTCTTCCGTCATAACCCGGTAGATGCCGGTCACCATGCCGACCATGGCCGGAGCTAGAAAGAAGCCGGCGATTCCGGCGGCAAGGCCGCCTCCCAGGAAGGCAAGCAGTACCAGCAGCGGATGCAGCGAGGACTTGGTATAGACGATGTAGGGCCGGATGACCAGCTCCGCGATATGAACCAGAATCGAGGCGGTAAGGAAGAAGAGCCAGGCATCCAGGGGTCCGATCTCGATGTATCGGCCTACAGCAGTGGGTATGAAGACCAGCCAGGTCAGAAACGGCACCATTCCTGCCAGGAAGACGATGCTGGCCATGGCGAAGGGGCGGGAAACGTCAAATAAATAAAAGATGGCTATCGAGGTAATCCCCCCCGCGATAGCGGTGTAGATGCTGCCCATATAAACCCCGCAAAGGATGCTGTCAATCCTTTTCAGGCAGCGCAGCTCAAAGCTGTCGTTTTCCAGATTGAAAAGCTCCTTTATGGCTTGAGATAGCCGGTATCCATCGAGCAATAAAAAGTAGCAGACGCAAAAGGCGATCAGGAAGTTGATAATTCCCAGGGTGATGGTTGAGCCCAGGCTGAAGACAGGCAGGCTGGCCAGGAGATTGAGGCCCATTCCCATCAAATTAGCCATGCCCCGGGAGATCTCATCTAATATCGCTTGAGGAATATGGACCCTCGAGACAAATTCAAAGATGAGGGATACTATCTCCCTCTGATGGTATTCCAGCCACCTTATCTGGTTCGATGCCTCGACAACTCCCGTAGCAAAGATCGCTGAGAGCGGAACGACAATGCAGATGATGGCAGCCAGCGAGCCGATCCGCCGGTTCTTTCCGAATAGATCACGCACCGGCCGGCCCACGTAGGCGAAGACCAACCCCAGGACAAGGCCGTCGAGAAGCGGCCAGATGTAGTAAGAGAGCAGGATGATAAGGGCAAGCGTGAAGAACATCAGCCAATTTTTCTTGCCTAGGCGGTAGGGCAGATCAAGTTGCATGGATGAATCTGCCATTATGGTTGGCAGGATATCAAACTTTGGGATAGTTTGGCTTCTGTTTTAATTAAATCATTTCAATCGGCAAAGATGCTTGGAACTCTACCCGCCAAGAAAAAGCAAAATTCCCGGCGCGCATCCGGGAATTGATTGATCACCTACACGCCGGGGAGCGCATCTCCGGGATTTAGAGGTGTCGTTCCTGGAACCGCACCTATCCATGTGAAGTAAGAATCGGCCGGATAGCCAAGAATTCTACCGCTAGCATCAGGTTTTAGCACTCCCGTGCTTGAGGATCGGGGCGCTACGGCAATGGGTGTGAGCATGAACTCATTTATCAAGCTCTGGTTATTGGCAAAGGACATCCAGAGGAACTGGTTATAGTTTTCCAGATAGGTGTTAAACTGCCCGGCTGTTTCCATAACGTACTGGCCTTTTCCATGATATTCACCCATAAATAATCCGATTTTCAGCCCATTGGCCACTCCTCTCTGATACTCGGTCATCTCTCCGAGTGCAGGAGGGACGGATAAAGTGAGAATAATTAAGAAGGCTATTGCCGCGATCAACTTCATCTAATGTCATCTCCAAAACATCTGCAATATTGCATAAGCTTTTTAGCCTTTCCATCATCATGGATCAATTGGGCTTCATTCGCTCTATTGAATGAAGAATTCAAAAGTCGTAATCGTAGTTTTCTCCAGCAGCATAGAAGTATTGCCACCATTTCCAGTTCAATGGATGATCAACCCTTATAAGATGTTGCTGATTTCCAGAGATCTTGAAAGTATAAACCCCATCAAGAGAATCCTGACCTTTCCCTTCCGTTCCAATGAGATTTCCGTCCACTCTAACATCGTAGCCTTTATACTGAACTGATCTGATTGTAACCGTCGCATCAAATCCGCTTGATCCGCAGTAGTCTGTTTCTGGGTGGGCAGGGGTACTGGAGTCAATGATCTCAGGAAGTTAAACATCAGGACATGTTGTATCCGTGTTTGTCTCGACTCTTTCCGGTCTTTCATCTATGGCCCTCATCACGGCCTCATCTACAGCAAGGACGCGACCACCCAGCTCCTCTGGTGCAGCCATGCCATTTATATTTTGATATCCCGTCTCAATTAGGATATTCTTTATCGCGCTGGCATTCAGGCCGGGATTGATGGACCGGATAAAACAAGCCGCAGCAGTAACCTGAGGTGTGGCCATTCTCGTCCCTCCCGAATAGTTCAATACTCTCCCTGAATTGTCCCTCCCCCAGACCGTCACCTCACCAGGCGCTGCCAGAGTTACATAAGTGATAACATTTGGCAAGGGGCCTCGGGGAAGTCCGTTGGGAATACGTATCCTGCCATCCACATTCATCCCATCATTTCCTGCACTGCAGATGAAGAGCAGATTTGGATAATCCCTTGAAAGATTCTGGAAGAACATTTCGTACATTTCAGTTACCTGTGGATCAGCGTCGCTGTTTCCCCAGGAGCAGCTTAGTATGGTACATCCGTTTTCTATCTCAGACTTGAGTCCCAGCAAACTGGTCGTGATAAAAGCTCTATTTTCATCAAGGTTCCTCGCTGTTTCAAGTGGGCAATAGAATAATCGAGTCCTCTGTGAGTCCTACGTGCGTTCTGCGTCTCTGTGGTGATAGTCCG
>JAFGNK010000212.1 GCA_016927055.1 Methanotrichaceae archaeon
CACAAAGACCACATTGGGCACGCCGGACTTGCTGGCTGTGGCAATGGGTATGGGCTTTTGCTTCTCCAATGTCTCTTTTACTTCTGCGGGCATCTTTACCATTTTCAAATCACCTTGATCGTAGTAAATGTCAAGCATTCGATAAATACTTGCGCGTCAAAATTGTATTTGTGGCCAAGGGATTGCTGCCCGGTGCGTGAAAAGAGACTTTGGATCCGATCTAAATGTCTCCGTGCCTCTGTGGTTTTGTTCGCAATTCTTGGAATTAATCCTAGGGTTTGCGAATTTAACCAAGGAGACACCGAGGCACAGAGAACAACAAAAGGTTTTCTTCGCTTACCTCTCTTTGCAGGCTCGCAGGAAGCCTCCCGGAAATCCCCGGAAGGATGCGCTGTGGATGTGGGTGTAGCTGGCCACTAAATTGCCCTCGCACATGCCGTCCCAGCCATCCTTGATACCTGTGCCCCGCTCCAGGCGAATGGCGTACTTCACATTTTCATCCATCACCATCTCGGAGTGGTGAAACTCGTGCCCCATGATCGCCTCGCCAGCAGATCCCAGCGGGCAGTCGCGGGCTATTTGCCCGTGCACGTAGCTGACCACCCGCACCTTGCCGTGCCTGGCTTTTCCCGGGACCAGCCCCACCATCTCTCTCTTCTCGCCGTCCCACTCGATCTCCCTCGCCAGGTACATCAGCCCGCCGCACTCGGCGAAGATGGGCAGGTCTCTTTCATGCGCCCTCTCCAGCGCCCGCCGCATGCCTGCATTCTCGGACAGCTCCCGGGCATACAGCTCCGGATAGCCTCCCCCGATGTATAGTCCGTCCACATCGGGCAGGGTGGTATCATGCACCGGACTGAAGGGCACGACCTTGGCTCCGGCCAGCTCCATCATCTCCAGGTTGTCCCGGTAGTAGAAGTTGAAGGCCTCATCCTTGGCCACGCCGATGCATAGCCCCTGGCCGAGGGTGTTCTCGCGGTAGAGGTCCGGCTGCACCTCGGGCAGAGGCTCTGCCTCCCCCGCAATCTCTAAAATGCGATCCAGGTTCAGGCCCTCCTCCACGATCTGGCGGATTTTATCCACCCGTTCCGGGAAGCCCTCGTGCCGGGTCTTGCCCTCCAGCACAGGCACCAGACCCAGGTGGCGCATAGCCAGGTGCATCTCCTCATTTCGGCGAATCACGCCCACCACTTCCACGCCCGCGTAGCGCTCGATCTCCTTGATCGCTTTTTGGGCGTGCCTCTCAGATCCCACCTTGTTGAGAATGACCCCCTTAAATTGCACCTGGGGATCGAAGTCCATATAGCCCTTGACAATGGCCGCCGCGCTCCGCGTGATGCTTCTGGCGTCAACCACGAATATGACCGGAGCCCTCAGCATCTTGGCAATCTGCGCCGTGCTGCCCAGGTCGCCGTCGTATCCCTCGTAAAGGCCGCGCACACCCTCGATTACCGCTATGTCGGCGCTCTTTGTCCCGTGGGCATAGATCTCTCTAACCGCGGCATCCGTCATGAGGTAGCCGTCTAAATTTCGGCAGCTTCTGCCTGTGATCCAGGTGTGGTAGCTGGGATCAATGTAGTCCATGGCCACCTTGAAGGGCTGCACCTTCAGGCCCTTGCCCCGCAGGGCGGATAGCAGCCCGGCTACGATGGTGGTCTTGCCGCTGGAGCTTCGATCGCCCGCTATCAGGATGCGCGGACAGTCGGCCTTCATTTTATCATATCCATCTCATTCCATGGAGAGCTCTCTAAGTCTCTCATCGCTGAGGGGCTCTGGCACCTTTGGCTCGGCATCCGACATGATCTCTCTGGCCAGTGCCCGGTAGACCTCAGCGATCTCTGAGTCCGGAGCGCCCTCAATCACTGTCACTGCCTTCCTTTCGCATTGCTGCACGATGGGATCTTTGGGGATGAAGGCCACCAGCCGGCTGTTCAGCTCGGCAGCGAACCTCTCCGCAATCTCCTTTTCTCGCCCGGCTGCTGCCTCACGTGAGTTGCATATCACTCCTGCCAGAGGCGTCTTCAAGCGGCGCAGTCCCTTGCTGATGTTGTTTGCGGCATAAAGCGGCATGTACTCCCCGGAGGTGATGATATAAGCCTGGCTTACCAGCCCTTTTCGAATCGGCGCGGAAAATCCGCCGCAGACGATATCCCCTGGCACATCATAGAGCACCAGGTCTACCTCCTCCATGGCCTTGGAGACCTTGCGCAGAAAATCGATGGCGATGATTATGCCCCGTCCGGCGCAGCCTACACCCGGCTCCGGGCCACCTACCTCAATGCACTTTACGCCCTTGTATCCCTGAAAAACGACATCCTTTTCCTGGATCTCTCCGCCTGCTTGGATGAGGTCCATCATGGTGGGAATCCTTCTGCCCACCAGTGTTATGCTCGAGTCGCTCTTGGGATCGCAGCCCACCACCAGCACCTTGTGGCCCTCTTCGGCACAGGCGGCGGCTATGTTCGAGGCCGTGCACGACTTGCCGATACCGCCTTTGCCGTATATCGCAACGTGTTTAATAGATGACATCTAACTCCGCTGCGCATGTAGATCCGCCATAGGATATACAGCTTATCCAGGAATCATTCTTGAGAGGTTGATGGGTATCAGAAAAATCGGTTTCATAGCTGCAGTGGCAATGCTGGTCTTGCTTTTAGGTCTTGTTTCGGGTGCTTTTGCGCAGGAGCCGGTGGAAGCGGCCTTTGTGCGGGGCCATTTCAGTGAAGGCGATGGAGTCTGGCGGGCGGATGACTTTGGCTGGTTTTATTACGACCTGGATAAGGACCAGGGCGGCGAAGAGCTGCGAATCGATTTGGAAGGTAGGACGGCAGAGGAAGGGCATATCGTTTATTCCTCAAAGACCTGGACGCGGCAATTTGAGTACGAGCCCTGGGGCAGCTTTGAAATGGTGGCTTTTTTTGGCAAGCCCTATTTTGCCGGCTATTCCGAAAGCAACTTCACTGAGGAGGTAAGCTCTCTTGGAAAGGGTGAGCTGAGATATCTGTTCATAGATGAAGATCGCACTCAAACTCTCAGTTCAAACTCAACTTTTGCTCTCCAGCAGGGTTATGTTTTGGTGGCTGCGGAGGTCTCCGAGAAGAATGGCGTTGTCAACTTCTTTCTGCTAAAAAATGGGAAGCCTGTTTATGCATCGGTGGTGAGCATTGGCGACACTTTTGTCTATAAGGTAGATGACGTCCCGGTGATCCTGGTACACCTGGCCAATGCGATGCGAAGTGATGATGAAGGACTGGCTGAGATAGACGGCATCTTTCAGATCAGCGATACACCTTCTATCAAGCTCTTTGACGGCGGCAGGCTGGGAAATATGAAGCTCACAGATCACACAGAGGAGGGCATAGAGTTTCAGAACAATAACTCACTCACTTTTAGCAGAGATTCTGAGATACCACTGACTGCAGAGCTGCGAATAGTCGTTCTCGATCTGCCCACACCTGTCTATTATCCGATAGGCGGTATCTTTGATTATGGTGTGCATGAGATACGCGGTCCGGTATTCAATGCCAGTTCGTCAATTCCCACCTTTCTGGGTAAATACAACTCTTCTGCAGCAGCAAAGTGGGATTCTTCGAATTATGGCGGTTTTTACTTTGATCCAGAGAGCATGGTGGGCGCTGAACATTTTGCAATTCATAGAATTCAAGACCGAGTTATCTCTCCCGCTAGAAAAGCAACGACTTTTGAAGAGAATAACACAGCTATCCAAAGTGGGCTCCAGTATACATCAATTATCCAGGCAAAGGATTTTGAATACAAACCCTGGGGGCATTATTTTGTTATCGGTTTTCCTGGCACTTCCCAGCCATGGTTCGCAGGATACGATTCTGTATTAGAAGGTGGAAAGTCATCCAAGAGTCTTCTTGAGCACGAGTACCTGGGATTTGTACTCTTGGATCTAGAGCTAGGAAACAGAATATTAGCAGGCAACTATTCTCTGGATGAAGGCTATGAGATGCGTATCCGAGACGTTGATGATGACAGCATCTTCATCCAGCTTTTAAAGAATGGAATTACAGTGGACGGCTCAGTTGTAAAATCCAATTCCACTTATGTGTATAAAAAAGATCTCAATGATATAGACGATATGCCGATAATTATGGCCCATTTCAGCAGCATTTTCGACGATGGTAAGGAGCGTTTTGCAACAATCGATGGTATATTCCAAATTTCTGATCAATTTCTTCTCCCAATTGAACCAGGTCGTGGCATGGGTGAATTGGAGGTCGTGAATGTTCTTCCTGATAAGATCATCATGGTAAATCCTGATCGCATAACACTCAACAGCAACTCAAATATTAATATTGGACCGGGTATGAACATCCATGTTGCAGACAACGATACACTCCGATACTATCTCTATAGTTCAGAGTATGTCGTCCCTGCACCAGAACCTCCTTTGATCAATGCTCAGGACAATGTATCCTCCTTTGCATCGGCAAACGTTAGCATCATCGTCAAGGCAGCCGAGATCAGCCAGGTCATGGGGAGCATCCTGGATTCAAGCAATAGGACCGTCTTCTCCAGGGACATCACCAGATTTGGCCAGGGTTCGGGCGACTTATGGGGCTTTGCCTGGAAATGGAATGCTACGACCCTGCAGCTTAGTGATGACAAGAGCCTCATCC
>JAFGNK010000036.1 GCA_016927055.1 Methanotrichaceae archaeon
CGGCTACAACACCACCCATCTCCTGCATTTCACCAACCAGAAGAAGACCGGCTCCCACGAACTCAATCCCGCCCTCATCCGGGCTCAGGCCCTGGCCCTCGGCCTTCCTCTCCAGCAGCGGGACTTCTACTCCTATGAGGAGGAGTTCAAGGAAGCAGTCCGGGAGCTGCAAAGCCAGGGCGAGAGAATCGACGCGGCCGTCTTCGGGCACATCGAGACCCATAAGCCGCTGGTGGATAGAATCTGCCAGGATCTGGATATCGATCTGCTGCTGCCCATCTGGAAACGGAACTCTGAGAAGATAATAAATGAGGTCCTCGATGCCGGATTCGAGGTAATCCTGGTCAGCGTGAGAGACGGCTTATTAGGAAAGGAATGGCTGGGCCGCAGTATCGATGATGATTTCTTAGCCGATCTGAGAGCGGCCAATAGCTCTGTCGATGCCTGCGGCGAGAATGGTGAGTTTCATACCCTTGTCCTCGACGGCCCTATATTTGAAAAGAAGATGGTAATAACCAAAAGCGATCCAGTGTGCAGAGAGGGCTACTGGTTTTTGAACATTTCTGAGTTCTCATTGCAGGAAAAATAATAGGCTGATCTGCATCTACCCTCAAACCTGCCAGATCTCGCGCAGCATATTGGTGAGGCACTTGGCCCCTTCGGCCGTGGTCAGGAAGGTGTCTTCAATCCCCAACACACCCTTATCGGGATAGATTACCTTGGGCTCGATGGCTATGGTCATGCCTTCCCCAATGGCATGATCCAGGGGCCCGATCACCGGGTACTCATCCAGCTCTAACCCCACGCCGTGGCCCACAAAACCGCATTTATTGCCGTTGGTCCCGCCCAAATAGTCCTGGTAGCCGAGCTTCGCTCCCTTTGCCTCGGACAGCTCGAATAGCTCCCTTCCCGTCCTGCCCGCTTGAAGCTCTCGGGCCACGGCCTCCTCGATCTGGCAGGTGGCATTATAGGCATCTTGCAGCTTTGCATCCAGCTTGCCCAGGGAGAATATGCGGGTGGCATCGGCAATATATCCGTTGTAGATGCCCACGCAGTCCACAAATATGGGCTCATTTCTCTTTATCTTGGCAAAGCCTGCTCCCTGGGGAAATATCAGAGACGTACCCCGTCCCCCGCTGGGCGAGGCAAGAAAACTGGGGAAAGCTGCCTCCGCTCCGGACATGACATGGCCCAGGGGGACAATGCTGTTGAACCTGCGAAAGCGAAGCGACCCCTGATGCCCCATAGAACGCATCACCGACTCTATCCGGCAGATCAGGTCTACCTCTTTCATGCCCTCTTCTACAAAATCCGGGACTGAGGAGAAGCCGGCCTCCAAAATCCGGGCCGCCTCTTTTAACAGGGCAAGCTCGAATTCGGACTTGACAGAACGGATATGCTTGATCCTTTCGGCAACATCAACGAACCGGGCATCTTCCAGCGCTTTATTCACTTTAAAATAGAAGCTGCAGGGAAGCACATCCATCTCCAGGCCGACGGTAGCCTTTGCCGGGATACCCAGGTCCGATTTCAAATTCCTCATGTTCTTGAGCGGCCGCACCTCTAGGGGCGACTCTTCTCTGGCCCTATCCAGGCTTCTTTTCATCATGACCACGGGCTCGCCGTCTCTGGGGACATAAACCAGCCCGTCCTGGGCGGTGCCGGTAAAGTAGCAGATGTCCACGGCATGAAACAAAAGTGCGCCATCCATGTCGCCCATCTGCGACTGCAGGTTTTTTATCCTGCTTTCTATCTCGGACCTGGGGAAAAGAACATACTCCATTTAATCTGCCTCTGCATTTCCTTCATTTTTGGGGTGGAACGGTATTTTTGCATGCGATCCTCCTTTATTTACCTAACCTCTCGGATAAAACCAAATACAAAGAAGTCTGAAAACCTAATTGAAATGAAGCGTCTAATTGCCTATGTCTCAGGTCGAGTTCAGAAGGTCGGTTATAGAAGCAGGATCGTGGGGATGGCAAAGGCATTCGGCCTGAAGGGGAATAATCTAAAACTTTTTTTACAGTCCCACCCACTCCAGGACACCAATCATCTTCAGCCCGATATAGATCATCAGCATTACGAAAATGTACTTTAGCTTCTCCGCTGGCAGCCGGTGGGCGGCCTTAACCCCCCACTGGGCCGTGAAGATGCTCGCTCCCGCCAGCAGAACAAACTGTAGCAGGTCGATGTAGCCCACACAGTACGCCGGAAGCCCGGCCACGCCCCATCCGTTAATGATGTAGGCCAGGACCCCGCCCACGGCGTTAAGAGCGATGGCCACAGACGAGGTGCCAATGGCCTGATACATGCTAAAGCCCATGGCAACAACCATGGCCGGTACCAGGATCACGCCGCCGCCAATTCCGATCAGACCGGATATGACCCCTACAGCCAGTCCCCAGAAAATATACTGCAGAAGGCTTTCCCTCGACTTTTCGTCTGAAGTCAGTCTGGGCAGTAAGCTGGGGGCAAATAGCATCCTCAGGGCGGCCATCATTATCACAAATCCAAAAGCCATCCTGAGAAGATCTCCAGGGGCATGAGTGGCAATGGTTCCTCCCAAAAAGCCACCCAGCATGCCGCAAAGCCCAATGATGATTCCTGGCCTCCAGAGCACCACGCCCCGGCAGGAGTGGCCGCTGCATCCGGATAGAGCCGTGGGAAGAACGACGGCCAGAGAGGTTCCAAAAGCAATTCTGGTGGCCAGGGTGGGTTCGATTCCCTGCAAGGTCAGCAGCCAGATCTGCACGGGCACCATGAGAAAACCGCCCCCGATGCCCAGCAGTCCGCAGGCAAATCCTACGACTACACCAGTGGCCAGCAGCAACAGAACATAAAAGAGAAAAGATGGTTCGATCAAGTTCGTCTGTGACCAAAAATAATTGGACTCATAGCTCCCGGTGCATGACCGAGATCTCCTCAGCCAGCCGGTCCAGGGCCTTGAAATCTGCCTCTTTGGGGCGGCCTTTGGCAATCACCGGATCGAGGAGTTGCAGCTTCAAATTGGGCAGGGCGACAGTGATCTGCTCCAGCATCTTGCCACCCCAGCCAAAGGAGCCGATAATGGAGGCGTACCTTGTCTTGGGGCGCAGGGCATTGGCCAGAACGGCAGCATAAAGCGCCAGTGGATGCGCCCCGGCCAGAATGGTGGGCGTGCCTATGACCACGGTAGCCGCGTCCACGAGAGACTCGGCCAGCTCTCCCACATCGTAGTCGGTGAGATCGAACCGCTTTACTGCAACTCCCCTGGAGATAAGAGCATCCACGAAGTAGTCCGCCATAATGCGGGTGGACCCATGCATGGAGACATAAGGCAAGACCACCTGATTTTTCACCCTGTCCGAGGCCCAATCGCGGTAGGCATCCAGAATGAACTCTGGCCTGCCATAAAGTGGGCCGTGGCTGGGTGCAATGATATCGATTTGCAGATCCTCAATCCTGGCCAGGTGACGGTTGATGCTCTGCCGGAAGGGCATCATGATCTCGGCGTAATACCTCTTGGCCGCCCTGTAAACGGCAGCCTCGTCAACGGCGAAAAGGTCGCTGGTGGCCAGATGTGAGCCTAGAAAATCGCAGGTAAAGAGGATGCGCTCCTTTGCCAGGTAGGTGAAGATCGTGTCCGGCCAGTGCACCCAGGGAGCATGAATGAACTCTAGGCTTTTGTCCCCCAGAGAGAGCATCTCGCCGTCTTTCGCCTCTTGCACGCTGTCATTGTCCACCAGGCCAAACTCTTTGAGCAGATCCAGGCACCTAGCGGAGCCAACCACCTTAGCATCTGGGTAAATCTCCAGCAGCCTCTTTAAGCCCCCCGAATGGTCCTGCTCTGCATGCTGGGCGATGATGTAGTCGATTCTCTCAATGCCCAACGCCCCGAGATTGCCCAGCAGCACATCTACCATGGATTCGTCCACTGGGTCAATAAGTGCGGTCTTCTCGCTGCCCTGAATCAGATAAGAGTTGTAGCTGGTTCCATCGGGCAGGGGAATTAAGGCATCAAACAGCCTGCGATCCCAGTCGATTGCACCAACCCACGTAACACCGGTTTTGATCTCCCTTGTGAGAGTCATTGTCTCCATCCTTTTCGGAGCTATTTCAGCTCTTCAAAATCATCCTTCGCAGCGCCGCACTGCGGGCAGGTCCATGTTTCGGGCAGAGCTTCAAAGGATGTTCCGGGAGCAATTCCTGAGTCAGGATCTCCTTTCTCGGGATCGTAAATATATCCGCAAAGGGTGCACTTATATTTTTGAGCCATATGAAGCCACTTTCCTTTTTTGCTTTAGTTTTGCTTTGCTGAATTTTGGTCTGCAAAGTATTTAGTCCAATCGCAACGAAAAACTAAATAATAATGACATCCAACTGAGTGCACGATTCGAGGTGTTAAAATGGCAGGCGTCGGATCCAAACGAGAAGGCAAGTTCAAATGCAAGATCTGTCGTATGATCTTTGAATCAAAGGAAGAATTGAAACTGCACTTGATGGAGGATCATAACGATAATTGAAGTGATTTTATAATACACAACATGGGAATCCCTGGAGCATGCCGCCAATAAGATCTGATTTTTTCAGGCCGGCATGCTGCTCTTTTTCTCTTGCAGCCCGTCTATTCTGCAATTTGTTTCTTGGGAAGACTCCGCTGCTTTATTGACACACCGCTGCCTTTCTTCTGTCTACTGGCCCTCATTATGATGATGATAAGGATGCTCCAGCTCCGAGAAAGCCCGCACCAGGACCTCATTGATAGTGGGGTGAATGACCTGTGATTTTATCACCGGCATCAAGTCCTGGTACTCGGTATTCATAAGGTAGACCACCTGCTGCACCAGCTCCGGAGCCATTGGGCCTACAACCGTTGCTCCCAGGATGCGTCCCGATTCCTCCTCCAGGATCACTTTGACCAGACCATGCTCTTCGGCCATGGCCACGCCCTTGGCTACATCCGTATACTTAGCCCGCCCTATCAGCACTTTTCGCCCTGCTGCGAGGGCGTCAGCCTCTTTCATACCCACGCCCGCCACCTGGGGATAGGTGAAGACGGCATAGGGCACGGCGTGGTAGTCAACGGCTTCCCGGTCATCCTTATCAATGGAACGCAGCAGGTTATGAGATACTACCTCCGACTCGTAGTTGGCGGTATGCCGGAACATGTGCTTGCCGATGGCGTCACCCAATGCCCAGATATCCTTTTTGCTGCTCTCCAGAAACTCGTTTACCATAATCCAGCCCTTGCTGTCTGTCTCTATGCCGCTCTTCTCCGGATGGAGCAGATCGGTGTTGGGCCGCCGTCCTGCCACCAGGAGTATCTCGTCGGCTTCATACTGTTGGATCTTGCCGTTCGCCATATTCCTGGCAGAAACGACCTTCTTGTCGCCTCTCCTCTCCACAGAGACTACCTCGTGGCCGGTTATCACTTCCATATATCGAGAAAGCACTTTTTGCACCAATCTTGCCGCTTCCGGATCCTCGCCTTTGAGCACAAGCGGGCCGCGGCCAACTATCGTGACATGGGTTCCCAGAGCTGAGAAGAAGTGACCGAATTCGCAGCCAATGTAGCCTGCTCCAATGATGATCAGGCTTTGGGGCAGAGACTGCAACCGGAGGAGAGAAACATTGTCCAAAAAGCCCGTCTCCAGTAGGCCTGGAATGAGCGGCACCAGGGCCCGGGCTCCCGTGGCGGTTACAATCTTGGGTGCGGTAATGGCCATTTCACCCACTTTCAAGACATAGTCGTCGATGAACTCCGCCTTTTCCTGAAAATAGGTCAAATTCTCACTGGATTTAAGAGACTCTTCGAGGTTGATGCGCGCTTTATCCACCACAGCGTGCATGCGGCCCATTATTGTCTGAAAATCAATCTCGTTGATGCCGGCGTGCACACCCACTGCTCTGGCATCCTGAATGGTCCTGATAACATCGGCCGGGTAGATGAGCATCTTGGAAGGAATGCAGCCATTATTCAGACAGGTGCCGCCCGTGGGGCCCTGATCCACCAGTGCGACCTGCAAGCCTTCGTGCCTGGCCTGAGAAGCCACATTTACCCCTGCGCCGGTCCCGATTACAATAAGGTCGAATTTGTCCATGGTAATAGTTGAATAGAGGTTGTGGCTTAAATATTTTTCAGGATGGTGACTTTAGCTTTTCGGATCGTCCAAGACCCCCTCGAGCTCAAGAGACCATCGTGATCAACGAAAAATGTTTCGATATATGATCCCGGATTTGCCAGTCTGCTGTTCAAGGCATAATAAACACCATCGGCCGACGGAAATATTTGGGAGCCTAAACGGATGACCCATACTCATGTCTCCGATGATATACAGGGCGACGTGGTCTGGGCGGATTCGCCATGAGCGTCTGCTTGAAATATCTTCGAGATCATATTGGTTACAGTCAGAATATGTATTTCTCTCGAGGTGAAGATGATCATGGCAAAAAAATCTGAAGAAATCACCCCCTCCAAAAAAGTCCTCCGCGAGTCCGACAATCCCATCATTGAGGAGTACAAGGAAGACCTCCTCAATAAGCCCAGTTACAGCATTCATCCTGCTACAGATGATGAGGCGCGGCTCTGTCGGCTGGAAGGGCTCCTGGCAGGGATGCAAGAGAAGATGGAAGATCTGGAAAAAAGGATCAGGGCAATAGAAGCAAACAAATAAAAAAATGGAGCCCAGAGCCCGCTGTGAGGGCAAAGGGTTTAGCTGCCCAGATATTTCTCCGGATTGTCCTCAAAGGCCTTCTTGCATCCCGGTGCACAGAAGTAGTACGTCTTGCCTTTATAGTCGCTCTTGAGCTTGGCCGTCTTCTCATCGACGGTCATCTTGCATATTGGATCTATTGCCATTTTCTAGCCTCCAATGCTTCTATTTTGTATCGCTGGAGGTATATACTTTTTGAGCAAGAGGGAAAGTGAGATGACGGTCACGGAGCTGAGGGCCATGGCAAAACCGGCCAGCTCCGGGCGAAAGGTTATGCCGAATGCAGGATAGAGCGCGCCCGCCGCCACGGGAACCAGCGCCACGTTGTAGGCAAAGGCCCAGAAGATGTTCAGCTTGATTCGGGAGATCACCTTGCGGCTGAGCTCTATGGCTGCCACGGCATAGAGCAGGTTGTCTTTCATCAAAACGATCTCGCCGGTCTCAATGGCCACATCTGTGCCGCTGCCGATGGCAATGCCCACATCGGCCTGGGCCAACGCGGGAGCGTCGTTAATGCCGTCGCCTACAAAGGCTACCTTGCTGCCGCTTTGCTGCAACCTCTTGATCTCACGGGATTTATCTTCCGGCAAGACCTCTGAATGGACCTCTTTTATGCCAAGCTGGCTTGCCACGGCTGCTGCACTTCTTGCGTTATCGCCGGTGATCATCACTACAGACAAATTCATCCTCTGCAGGTCCGATACGGCCTCCTCAGCAGATGCCTTCAGCCGGTCAGAGATGGCGAAAACTCCGCAGGCCCGGCCGTCCAGGGCTATGAGCATGGCCGTCTTTCCCTGCTCTTCATAGGCCGATGCTTTTTCGAGCAGCTCAGGACCGATTGCAATGCCAGCATCCGCAAAAAGCATCCTGTTTCCGGCAACAACGCTCCTTCCCCCTACCTGGGCCAGCACGCCTTTCCCCGGCATGGCCTCGAATTTTTCCGCATTTTCCAGAGCGAGGCCCTGCTCCTGGGCTTTGCGGACAACAGCCTCTGCCAGAGGATGCTCGGAGGGGCTCTCTGCGGAAGCTGCCAGGCGCAGCATCTCCTCTTCATCAATGCCAAAAGCAGCAACATAGGCAGTATCTGTAACATCAGGCCGGCCTACCGTTAAGGTGCCAGTCTTGTCGAAGGCGACGACGTTGAGCTTTCTAGAGGCCTCCAAAGCCTCACCGCTCTTGATGAGAATGCCAAGCTCCGCACCTCTGCCTATACCAACCGTGATGGCTGTGGGAGTGGCCAGGCCCAGGGCACAGGGGCAGGCTACTACCAATACGGATATGAGAGCGGTGAGGGCGAAGAGAAGAGTATTGTGGGCCACATAATACCAATAAACGAAGGCAGCAAAAGCGATGGTGAGGATGGCGGGAATAAAATAGGCCACGGCCCGGTCGGCGATCCTCTGCACGGCAGGCCTGGATCCCTGTGCTTCCTCCACCAAGGAGATGATCCGGGCCAGGACGGTGTCTCTTCCCACTCGACTGGCAGCAAACTTGAGAGAGCCGTTCTTGTTGAGGGTGCCGCCCACGACCCGGCTGCCCGGATCTTTGAAGGCAGGAATGCTCTCCCCCGTGATCATGGACTCGTCCACGTAGCTTTCTCCTTCCATGACCACGCCGTCTGCCGGGATTTTTTCGCCGGGCTTGACCAGCAGCACATCGTCCACCAGGACCTCATCCACAGAAACCTCGATCTCCTGCCCATCCCTAAGAAGGATGGCTCTCCGGGGCACAAGGCCCACCAGCTTCTTTATGGACTCCGAGGTGCGGCCTTTGGCCCGGGCCTCCAGGTAGCGGCCCAGGGTGAGGAAGGAGGCCAGCATGACTGCCGTCTCATAGAACATGAAGTCGGAGGTGAGCACAATTGCAAATGTTCCCAGAATGCTGGAGCCATAGGCCACGCCGATGCCCATGCCGTACATGACGTCCATATCGAGAGTTCTGTTAGAGAGGGCCCGGAAAGCTGCCCGGAAGATGGGGTAGCTCACATATACAAAGACGGGCGCCGATACTACCAGCATGAGGAGGCCCATAAAATTGGGAACGGCCATGGTGATCTGCATGGGGACGATCTCGTGCACGGGCAGGAACATCAGAGCCATGAGAAAAAAGCTGGTGGCAAAGCCGATGATGATGCGCCGCTTCTTGTCGGCCAGATCCTTCTGAAGGGCCTCTCTCTCCCGGTCGGCCAAAGCTTC
>JAFGNK010000037.1 GCA_016927055.1 Methanotrichaceae archaeon
CCCACCAGAATCACTCCAAACCAGGGAAACACAGGAAAGTAGTCCACCGAGTAAAAGTCCAACGGTGCCAGGCCCAGCCAGAGCAGCCAGGGATAGCCGATGCTGACAGTCTGAAAGTACACTCCCGCTAATATGAACAATAGCCCAATGATGAAGTTGGCTCTTTGCAGCCGGAGAAAGGGGTAAGCCAGCAGCAGGGAGAGGCCGATGAGGTGCAGCACCCCGAATACTATGAAGCCGTTACCGATGACGAAATAGGTGACGATAGTAATGCCCAGGGCCAGGCCCAGTATCCAGGCGCTCCTCTTTAAGAGCCGGAAGAAAAATCGGCCTTCCTGCCCCAGCAGCCGGGCCCGGGAATGGCTCAGGGTGAGGGAGAGGCCCACCAGGAGAAGGAAGAGCGAGGAAGTGAGACGGGCGGCCGCCAGCCAAAAGCCTGAAGATACTTCAATATCGTAGACTGCAAAGTAGTCGAGATCGAAGACAAAATGGTAAAGGACCATCAGGACGATGGCCACTCCTCGCAGCAAGTCCACCTCCCAGAAACGGACAATCTGCTTATTTTTCATAACGGATGCATCGCTGCCCATGCCATAAAGAATTAGTTATTATGGAAATGAGAGATGATAGACTTAAAAAGCGATCCAAATATAATTTTATGGCTTGCCAGACCGTTCAGTTCAAAGTCAAAGGTTTAAATAAAAAGAAAGCTCCAATAAAAGTGATGCTCAGGCTGACTGCTTACGTATCCGGAAAGGTCCAGAAGACCGGCTTTAGGGCCAGGGTTCTCTCTATTGCCAGGGACTTCAAGCTCAAGGGCTACGTCCAGAACCTCGAAGACGGTCGCGTTAAGGTTGTGGCAGAAGGTGAAGATTACGATCTAGAGAGCCTTCTAGCAGCTCTTGATATTAAGAATACCCTGATTCGAGTTGCGGATATCCAGAAGGAATATTCTACTGCAACCAGCGAGTTCCAGGGCTTTTTTAAAGTCGTCTCAGGTGGAGAGACGGATCAGAGAATTGATCAGGCAGCGGAATTGCTCAAGGAGTTAATAGTAGTTAACAAAGATGTAGTGCAAGAGATAAGAGCTACGCGAGAGGAGCTGCGAACTGAGATCAGGGCCACTCGAGAGGAACTGAAAGTAGAGCTAAGAGCCACGCGAGACGACTTGAAAGCAGAGATAAAAGCCACTAGAGATGATTTGAAAGCGGAGATTGGATCTGTGCGGGAAGAGGTCAAGTCGTCTGGGGACATGCTCGCAGATAGAATAGATGGCGCAAGAGAGGAGATCGCGGGCAATATCGAGGTTCTCCATTCTGATCTCAAAGATGACCTAAAAGAAAGGATCGTAAAAATAGAGGATGACGTATCTCAGATCAAGGCTAAGATCGACGTCTAATACTGGTTTTGCTATTGATTCAAACTGCAAATGCAAGATTTTACCAAAAGAAAGACAGGAGATAACCCATCAAAGGATTATCTCAATGTCCAGCTCTTCTGCCAGCTCTTTGTAGCGGTTTCTGATAGTGACTTCCGTCACGCCCGCCACATCAGCCACCTCGCGCTGCGTCCTTCTGTCGCCGCAGAGGATGGAGGCGATGTAGATGGCGGCGGCGGCCACGCCCGTGGGCCCGCGCCCGCTGGTGAGTTCCTTCTCAGCTGCCTGCCTCAGGATCTCAATTCCCTTGGCCTGCACCTCGCCCTTCAAATTCAGGCCGGAGCAGAAGCGGGGGATGTAGTCAATCGGACTTGTCGGCATGAGCTTTAAAGCCAGCTCACGGGAGACGAACCGGTAGGTCCTGCCGATCTCCTTTCTGGAAACTCTGGAGACCTCAGCAATCTCGTCCAGGGTACGGGGCACATTGCACTGTCGGCAGGCTGCGTACAGCGCCGCAGCGGCCACGCCCTCAATGCTCCGCCCGCGAATGAGGTTCTTGTCCACGGCTTTTCTGTAGACCACAGCCGCGGTCTCACGCACATTTCGAGACAAACCCAGAGCAGACGCCATCCTATCCAATTCGGAGAGCGCAAAAGCCAGGTTTCTCTCCGTGGCATTGCTGACCCTGATGCGCCTCTGCCATTTCCTCAGCCGGTACAGTTGCGCGCGGTTTTTGGAGGAGATGGTCTTGCCGTAGGAGTCCCGATTCCTCCAGTCGATCATGGTAGAGAGGCCCTTGTCGTGGATGGTGTAAGTCATGGGCGCACCCACTCTGGACCTCTTCATGCGCTGGTCGTGGTCGAAGGCTCTCCACTCCGGTCCCTGGTCGATGAAATTCTCATCGATGACCAGACCGCAATCAGAACAGACCAATTCCGCACGCTCATAGTCGCGCACGAGGGTGTGGCTCTTGCACTCCGGACACTCTACTGTGAACTTCTCGAATTCGTCTACCTTTTCCTTCTCGCGCTTGAGCCGGGTCCTCTCCTTGAGCTTTTCCGGCTCCGCCCTCTCTATCTCTCTCAGCTTCTCAATCTCTTCCACTTGCTATCTCTCCCCGGCGCCTCGTCGATATACAGCTTTTTCCCGACGTGGGCAGCGGCATCTACACCTCTATTTGGTCGAACAATGATATACGGATGATTAATGGGGCCGAATATATCGAAAACCTTTCCTACTCGCGTCCTCTTCTGATCCACAACCCAGGAATTAGTTCTGGGGATACTGGTCTCGCTTCCAACAATCTGCTCGCTTTGAACGATCAATTTATTTTGTACTACATGAAGAGCGGTGCCTAATCTCTTCAAGAGGCCACCTCATCTATATAGATACGGACCAACTATTTAAGCCTTCCGAAAACCATTTATAAATGTCCAAATCAGCCTAAAGGTTTATTATCCCATGCCGATAACCTTCAATGCAATGTTTGAGCAGCTTCCAACCGTACCCACATCAAAGGAGCTTTTAGATAAGTCCTTCAGGCGTGCCTCTCGCGCTACAGATAATGAGTCTATGGTGCAAAACGCCGGCAATATACTCTCCGACAATCTCAGCAACCTGATCCGAAAATTCCCCTCCTTTGAGAATCTGCCGCCGTTCTACAGAGAGATGGCAGATATAATCGCGGGCGTGGATCGCATCCGAATCAGCCTTTCTCGCCTGCGCTGGGCTTCCAGACAGATAAGGCTGATCACAAAAGAGTTTGTTGGCAAGATCAGAAGATCCCATGGTTTGGATACCACACCTGACCGAAAGTCGGCCTTCGGGCGCTTCTCTTCAGTCATGAGGTCAATCGAGAAGGATCTGCTATTCTTGAATGAAGCTCGCAACCTGCTGCGCAAGATGCCGACCATAGACCCGGCGGTGCCGACCATTCTCATTGCCGGCTACCCCAATGTGGGCAAGTCAAGCTTCATTGTGCGAATCACAGGAGCCAAGCCGGAGATCGCCAGCTATCCATTTACCACGCGGGGAATCTTTGTAGGCCACTTCTACCGGGGAGAGCAAAAGTACCAGGTCGTGGATACGCCAGGGCTGCTTGACCGACCCATGGAAGAGAGAAATGAGATTGAGCGGCAGACAGTGGCCGCCCTGAGCCATCTGCAAGGTGTCATTCTCTATATCCTCGACCCAAGCGAGCACTGCGGCTACCCTATCGATTCGCAGCTTTCTTTAGCTGAGGATCTCAAGAACTGGATTAAGCTGCCCGTGCTGGTTGTAGCCAATAAGGCCGACATATTAAGATTTGGAGACGATAAAAATGTCCCTGAGATGTCCACTGAAACGGGTCAGGGCGTCAATGATGTGCTGGAGAAGCTTGTCGGCATGCTTGAGTCCAGCCCACCGTCTATCATTGATTGATCGATCAATCAACTGATCACTCGATCCAATCGGCGTCGCCGGTTCCGACCGGACCGATACTCACCCGGGCGCAATTCTTCCCGGGTGCATGTTTCCGTTTCTATTTTCACGATCTTTGCTTGATGAGATAAGCCACCAGCTCGCGGGAGAGCTTGGTCTCCCTGGAGACGGCACTGGCAATGTCGCTGGCTCCGGCGCCGCTGGCACGCAGCCGGTCGATTCTCTTTATTATCGTCTCGTCGATATTGTAGTATTCATCCATGTCCTTTCTGTGGCCCCAAATGTCGCCTTCCACCAGCTCCACACCCTGGATGGACAGGAACATCTCACTGGCTTTAGATAAGGTCTTGCGATAAGAGGATGGGACTTGAACCACTCTGATGCGGGGGCAGTTCTGGACGAGCTTGAAGACATCGGTGTTCGCTGCCCGGAAGGCCAGATGCACCATCTGCTCATTCCTGTTCAAATCATCTATCTCATTTTTGGAACTGACTACTCGCAGCTTCATCGTTTATCACCGTTTGTGGAGATCTGCTAACAGTATCAACTTCTTGCTCGATTCTTCAGACATATAAGGTTATGTGTGCAGAGCAAAATTGCTCATATTTGGCAATAGAATGGGCCTCGTCCAAGAGCGATGATTTTTCTGAAATAGTCCAGTGATAGCATTTTCTTGACTTTTAAAGATGTGTCATAAAGTTGTCCGCATTATTTAACGCAAAAATTTCCAGTAATACATGAATTCAAAATAGTTTTTATGTATTTTTTTGATAATATTATTAGTAATACGGCATTGCAGCTACAGAGAACGTTTTCAAATACCCTGAATAGAATACATCGAAGATCATCCGTAAGTATAATCCTTATTTTCAGTGAATCCAG
This sequence comes from Methanotrichaceae archaeon, assembly GCA_016927055.1. Classification (GTDB taxonomy): domain Archaea; phylum Halobacteriota; class Methanosarcinia; order Methanotrichales; family Methanotrichaceae; genus Methanothrix. Next base: position 4,682 of record JAFGNK010000037.1, read on the forward strand.
AAAGTAAACAACTTGCCAAATATCTAATGCGCGACCCTCAGACAGAGTACATGGAGCTGCTCGAAAAAGCATCTCTCACCAGCCACCATTTCTGCGGTCAGTCCGGCGGCTGCTGCCGTCTCCTGCACCTGCACAAGGCCAGTCAGGCTTGATATAAGAAGCAGTGCCCTGCCGCCGGGCCGCAGATGACCTGCCAGATCCTTAATAAATAGATCAATCGTCTCCCGGCCGCTCTCACCCCCATCCAGGGCGTAGTCTATCCATTGGCCAGTTTTCTCTTCCAGCTGGGTGGGCAGGTAGGGTGGATTGAATAGTATCAGGTCGAACTTTCCTTTGATCCCTTGGAAAAGATCAGCTCTAATGACCTCGATCCCCCTGGCTCTGGCCGCCCGAACAGCATGGGTATTTATGTCTGTGGCTATGAGGCGTGCGACTTTTGGAGCCAGCTCCTGGGTGAGATAGCTGCTGCCGCAGCCGATCTCCAGTACGATGTCCTTTGGGAGGGCCTCGGCCCGGGCGACCTGCAGGAGCAGGAAGGTGTCCTCGGCTGGCTGGTAGACGTCATCACTGTTGAAGGGGGCAAGGGAGGGCATCGAATGGGATTTCTGGCGAGAGGGAAATAAACTTTGGCTTTTCACCAAGGACGCCGTGCTCCTGACTCTTTCAGGAGAGGACATAACTTATTCATGCTCTGGCAGCAATGGCCTCATCTACAATGATCTTTTTCTTGAGATAGACATTATTCGTTCTGCTTTTCTCCGTCTCTCTACGTTCGGTATTTTAGATATCTCGTAATCGATGGCTTCGCTGCCGATGAGAGTCCAATCAAAAAGGCACCTTTTCAATATAGCCAGAATAGCCTCCGCTTCCATCCGAATTCTATCTTCAGTCTGGTCGTCAAAAGGTCGGTTGATGCAGCAGACGTCCATATAGATCCTCATATTTATCTGAGCCGCATTTATTTTCCTTGCAGATGTTAGGTTCGCTATTTATTTAAAATATTGGACGGGCAAATGAACCTCTCCCTATTCTCTTTGGTTTTGTGTGCCGCAAATCCCTCTTGCACAGAATTTAGGTCTATTCATGCATCCCTGATGCCTCTGAAAGATTAGCCCGGAAGCCTCAACTCTCCTTGCCCCCACCGACCGAACGACATGAGGAGAGGCGTGCGACCCTCGGGGCCAGCCCCCGGGAGATAAAGCCGCTGCCGCAGCCGATCTCCTGCTCATGGATCGTCATCCCAGCTCTGATGAGTGCAGACCCTGAAAAAGATCGGTGTGATCATCTGAGAGATTGAGTTCCGGGGCTCGAAAATGGGTGGGAGGAGCACCGATGTGGCTTTGATATCTACCAGCACAGGAGATTGTTACGGGAGAGCGGTCTGGTGTTCGTGGGCATGAGCTCATTAGGGCACTCCATCGCCATTGTAACCGACCGCCGCCGGGAAGATGTAATGTAGCAAAGCTGATCGAGTCTTTATAAGATTGCCATTGAGACAAAGTTGGATAACGAGGAGCTGAAGAAAAGAATAGCTTAAGTATTTAGGATAGACATAGATACTCAAGGAGTTGTCTTATTGAAGAGCATAGTGATCTTCATCGCCTTTATGCTTGGGATATGCACCATTATATCTCCGGCTGTCTGGGGCGAAGAATCAGGCACAGTGCAGAGCGCTGATGACTTGTTTAAAAAAGGAAATGAATATTTTGCGCAGGGAAAAATGCAGGAAGCCATCCAGGCATATGATGAGGCCATAGAGATAAATCCCCTGCATGCAGGAGCGCTGTCCAACAAAGCTGCTGCTCTTAACCAAATGGGCAATTTTGAGGAGGCCATGCAAATTTGCGATCAAACCATCGAGATTGACCCTCAATATGCAAATGCATGGACCAATAAGGGAATCTCTCTAACTGAACTGGGCAGGTATGAAGAGGCCATCTCCGCTTACAATGAATCTATCGCTATAAATCCGCAGGGCGAGACCTGGTTTAATATGGGTCTGGCACTCAGTTTTCTGGGCAGGTATGAAGAGGCCATCCAGGCCTACAATAAATCGATTGAAGCTAACCCTCAGATTGCCGAGGCCTGGTACAACAAAGGCATGGCTTTAGGCAGCCTTGGCAACTTTGAAGAGGCCATGCGCTCTTATGACGGGGCTATCAAGATTGATCCGCAATATGCGCAGGCCTGGTCGAATAAGGGCATGATTTTCGGCGCCTGGGGAAGGTACGATGAGGCCATCGAAGCCCTTAACGAGGCCATCCGCATAGATCCGCAGCTTGCGGAGGCCTGGTACAACAAAGGGAAGGCTCTATTCGGTCTGGGCAAAAGCGATGAGGCAGTGGAAGCCTTCGATGAAGCTATAGCCATTGAGCCTCAATTCGCCCTGGCCTGGCGAAATAAAGGCACGGTTTTCGTCAGCCAGGGCAAGCACGAAGAGGCCTTGCAGGCGTTTGATGAGGCGATAAATATCAACCCGCAATACGAAGCCGCCTGGTACAGCAAAGGGCTGGCTCTGGCGGAAATGGGCAGACTTGAAGAGGCGGTGCAGGCACTTAACGAGACACTAACCATAAATTTGCAACTTGCCGAAGCCTGGCAGAAAAAGGCCATCAATCTACAGGCACTGGGGCGCTCGGTTGAGGCCCAGGATGCGTTTGCCAGGGCTAGAGAGCTGGGATTCACGGGCTGATCCCAGCAAAATTTTTTGGGTTCTTTGCAATTTCGTTTATTTTCACATGAGAAACGCTGGTCGCGGGGCTGGTAAGGAGCATTGAAGAGCATCAGGTGGAACTTTCCTCTGATTTTCCGGAAAAGATGTCAGCTCTTACGACATCGATTCCCCTGGCTCTGGCCGCCCGGACGGCATGGGGATTTATGTCTGTAGCTACCTAACCTCCCGAAAAGTTCAGGCGCACAAGTCTAGCGCCTGAAGAATTTCTCTCTGTTTTTTTGTCATTTCGGTGTCTATTATCTGTCCGTCTGCAAGAACAATTTTTCTCAATTTCTCCAATTGCAGAAG
>JAFGNK010000038.1 GCA_016927055.1 Methanotrichaceae archaeon
CAGAGCTGGAAGAAGTAATCAGAGAGCTTCCTCCTGATCTCCATCAAGAGGTCGCTGATTTCGCAAAGTTCCTGATGGAGAAGAGAGGCCGAAAGCCGAAAGATCGCTTGAAGCTGGATTGGAGAGGTGCTTTGGAAGACATGAAGGATCAGTACACATCGGTGGAGTTGCAGCATAAGATCCCGGAGTGGAGAGGAGATTGAGGTAGCTACGAGACATTAAAGTACGCCAGTAGCTGCACTTCAAACATCTGGTCTCCAGACCTCGATCCCATCAATACGCTCGAAATCTCTGTCATTGGTGGCAATTATTCTGAGCCCTTCTTTCTTCATCGCATAAAAGTTCAAGGAGTCATTGGTCATTAAACCGTAGCATTCTCTAAAATTCTGGCTCTTGATTATTGCTTCTCTTCCCATGCATATGACCTCGATATTGAACTCAAGGATATCTGCTAAGGCAATCTCGCACTTGTCCAAGGATGCAATGGCACGAGGATGCTCCTTCAGATATCTTACCGCCTGGTTGGGTTTGATCCCGAATTTATCCACCGCTTCTGATATCATCAATCTATGCAAGACCTCAGCCTGTACAACTGTGGCAATATAAGCTTGAACCTCACCGTGCTCGACTCGTTCGAGGAGAATTGAACAGCTCTCTGAAAGATCAAGAAAATGATCAATATATTTGAATCAATAAAGATTTTGCTTCCGGGAAGGATAATATCTAGCATCTAACTTTCCAGGCAGGAAAACTCATCGCTTTCTGCTATTTCTTTTCCCAGCTTTGCATCGATCTTTATGATGCCTTTAGATCTACGAACTGCATTGGAGATCTCTATTTCTACCACTTCGCCCTGTTTCAAATTAAGTCGTTCTAAGGGTCTTAAAATACCATCTTCGAATACCGCACGGGTTTTCGTTTTCATCTATCAGATAATACAACTGCCTTATGTAAATAATTATTGCTTCTGACTAAGTCACTCCCTTGCACAGCTCCCCGCTCGCCAGATCCTCCTGGAAGAAATCCCGAGGCGTTCTCCTTCCCAGGGCCAGGTCCAGCTTTCTCCTGGCGTAAAAGGGTGTCAGCCTGCGAATTTCGTTGGCAAACCACTTGGGATAAATGCGTTTGACTTTGTTGTACCGCAGCCATTCCAGATCGTAGTAGCGGGCGTTCATTTGCCAGGTGATGTACTGCACCTCTTCTTCGGAGAGGTTCTTGGTCTTTAAATTGGCATGCAGCCCGTCATACCTGGTGAAGTCGCTGTTGGTGACCAGACCCATCTCCTCCAGCTCGGCACGCATCTGTGTCTTGGGGTAGGGCGTGGAGATGTAGAAGATAGGAAAGTCCACCTTGAGCCTGCGTGCCAGCTTGAAGTTCTCCCACAGATCCTCCTCATCGTCATCGGGATTGCCGCCGATCAGGCCCGTGGAGACTATGATATTATTCTCATGAAGGTACTGCACGGCTTTTTCAGCATCATTGGACATCTTGCCCTTGCCCAGGAACTCCAGGTTCCTCTTGTTGATGCTCTCCACGCCCAAAAAGACGCCATCGAAGCCCGCTTCGCCCATCTTGTCCACTAACTGCTTGCTCGAGGCTATGCCCGAAGCGGAGGCCTGCGTCTTGTAGCGCAGATGGGTCAGCCCGGCATCGATGATGGCCTGGCAGAGCCTCTCCAGCCGCTTGGTGTCCAGGGTGATGTTGTCGTCCGGGAAGAAGATGGAGCCCGCCCCGTGCGCTTCCGCGTCCCGGATGTCCTCGATCACCCTTTCGATGGAAAAGCGCCGGAAGCGGCGGCCGTACATGAGATTGATGGAACAGAACTTGCAGCCCTGCGTGCAGCCCCGGCTGGTTTCTACGGAGTCGATGGGCACATCAAAGCTGTAAAAGCCCCTGGTGATGAGACGCACATCCCGGTTCGGCATTTTGATATCTTCCACCTTGAGCAGGGGCCGGGGCGGATTATGAACCATTCCTTTCCCTTCTCCCTCGTGGTAGGAGAGGCCCAGAATGTCTTTGAGGCTTTTCCCGGCCAGCCGGGCCTCTACCAGCTCCCGGAAGGTGGCCTCGCCTTCGCCCCGCACAATGTAATCGATGAGCGCAACATCAGGGCTTTCGCCGATCTCTTCCGCGGCCAGCGTGGGATGATAACCGCCGAAAACCGTCTCTGCGCCCGCCTCTTTGGCGATGGTTGCCAGGGCCAGAGCCTCCCTGTATTGAAAGCTCATGGCGGTCAGGCCCACCAGATCGTAGCCGTTTACGATTCTTTTCACATACTCCCGGTAGTTTTTCAGACCATGGATGTCCGCCACATGAACCGTGCATAGATCGTCCACATGCGCCGCGAGCGATGCCAGCCCCAGGTTGGGCAGGCGGGCGATGCGGTCAAAATCAAGCTGCACCACCGGAGACGATAGTAGTAATATCTTCATCTGCACATTCCCTAATCTCTGGTCTGCTCTAGCTCTCACTCACTTTGAGCAGCCTGGGCCCCGCGTTCCAGTCGAATTTATTGGCCCGGCTGATGTAGGCGAAAACCTCTTTCACCCCTTCCCAGCCACCGTAGTGATAGGCATTTCCCCAAACCCGGGCCGAGGTGCGTAGAGGCGTGCTCCAAGGATAGACCTGCTTAAGCGACCAGTCTAAGATGCCTTTGAACTCTTCCGGTTTGATATGAGGATGATTCCAGACCATGTGCTTGCCGTCGTAGTGATGATAATCCTGATCCCAGATGCCGAACTTCTCCTCAATCTCCGTCCACATGGGCGTTTGGGGCAGAGGAGTTATGACGCAGACCTGGGTTATGTCCAGCTTTAAGGCCGCCAGCTTCTTTATGTCCTCGCGCAGCGATTCTTTGGTGTCTTCCTCGAAGCCGATCATGTAATAGCCTACTGTGCCAAGGCCCCTCGCTTGCAGCATGCGTAGCGTCTCTAAAATGTCCTCGGTGCCTTCCTTCTTCTTCATTTGGTCCAGGCGCTCTTGATGCAGGTTCTCGATACCGATAGCCGCTCCCCCAAAGCCGGCCACCTTTCTGCCGTTCTTCTTCCTCATGTCCGCCCAGTCGTTGATTTTTGTTCTCAGATAATCGGCCCGCGCCATGCATCCCCAGACCATCTGATACTTGTCCAAAAGCTCTACCACCCCATCGGCATGGCGGCGGTTGCACCCGAAGTTCTCGTCCTCAATCAAGACCACATTGATGCCGTTCTCTTTGTAGTAGGCCAAAACTCTCTCGATGCTCTGCAAAGAGAGGATCGTGGGCTTATTGCAGAAGACTGGCGTCTGGCAGAATTTGCAGCCCACCGGGCAGCCGCGCGTGGTGAACAGCACTCCGTAGATATTCAGCTTGATATTGAAGGGCGTGTTGAGATACTCGATAAGCGGCGGGTGGACTATGTCCTTGATCTGCCGTCCGAAGTAGGGGGCCAGCTCGCGCTCCGAATAGCCCACGAAGATCTTGTCGAACTTATCCTGCACCGCGGTGGTCAAAGCTCCGTAGTTTCCCGCCCAAACCTCGCCTGCTCCTGCGGCGCGCGCCGCATCCACCATCTCCACAGCTTCATGAGTCTCGCTCAGGTAAAAGGAGAGTCCCACCACGTCCCAGCCTTCCTGCAGCTTCTTCTGGTACTCATCCCAGGTGGGAAACTCCAGGATCTCCAGCTCGGGAATGTTCTGCTTTAGAAATCTCAGTCCAAATGATTGGACGCGTGGCCAGTAGAATCTGAACCATGACCGGGTATTGGCTCCAATGTAGTCGTAAGGCTCGGAGCCTTTTCTATAAGTGGTTGTGAACAGGACCCTGGGAGTCATAAAACCTCTCTGCCTTCCCCATAGAAGATTAAGCTTACGATTCTTCCCTGCCGCGAGCCAGGAGGTTCTCGTAGGCCTGGCAGGCCAGGTCGCTGACATCGATGCCCATCTCTCTGGCTATCAATAGGACCACAGCATCCAGCTCCACCAGCTTTTTCAGGGAATCCTGTTTCTCATTGGCAAGAGCAATGACCTCTTTTCGGCTCATACCCGTATGAGAGGTGATGAGCCTTATTCCTTGATCCAGTATGCCCTCCTCCGTGGACGGCTTGAATCCCAGGGGCACATCAACTGCCGCGGCATCAAAGATGGCATTTACCATATCGCCTTCCATCTTAACCATGCCTTCAGCTTCCGCTTCCCGCAAAAGGGAACGCACCTTTTCAGGCGGCCCCCATTTCAGGTCGAGAGATAGAGCAAATATAAAGTCGCTGATCTTCAGGCTCGTCTTGCCGCGCTTCTTGAAGGGCGTGGCCACCAGAAAGGCTTTCTCAGGGTCCAAGGAAACACACCATCCTGACGGTCTGGTACATAACAGATATAAACTAGCCTATGCAAAGAAGAAGCCTATTTAATCCTTTGAGAGAGGATTTATAAATGGGGAACGTAGTGGGATACTAACTGTAGTAAAATCCGGCGCATGCCATCGTGTGGTGTTAGATGAAGCAAATATACCCGATTGTTATTTTATTCCTGCTGATTGCCGCCAGCTCCGCCCAGCTGGCACCAGACAAGGAAAGGTTTGACGTTGTGCTCCATCCCGGTGACCTGGAGGAGAGAACGCTTGAGGTAACCAACATTGGAGATGCGCCTATCTTCAAGATCTCAAAAACTCAGATGAGCGGAACTGCCAGGGACTACATATTCCTGGACATGCCTGAAGAGGAACCGCTCATGCCTCAGGATAAAGCTAAGATTAAGATCTACTTTGCCTTGCCCCCGGAGACGCGACCGGGAACTTATACCGGATTTCTATATCTGCTGGACAGCGCACCACCCTCATTGCCTACGAGAATAGACTTTGACCTGACGGTCATCGCACAGGAGAGTTATGGCATTGGCATGACCATAGATGATGCCAAGTCTGCTACCCTTTCGGCCAGCGCCGAAGATATCGCTCAGTTCGATCTGGCGGTTAAGAACCTGGGGGCATTTCGGGATGTGGCTTCTATCAGCGCCGGATCGCTTCCGGATGGGTGGAGCACGAGCTTGATAGATGGAGAAAAAACGCTTGACCTTCCCTACGACCTGCCTTTAGATCCGGGCACAACCCATATCATGAAACTGCAAATACAGACTACCAAACCCGGCCGGAAAGACAACCTCTCAATCGTAGCCACGTCTTTGGGCAACCAGTCCAAGAATTCTTCTGTTGAGGCCGTGGTTGATTTTGCTATTGCAGTTCGTGGCTATAATGTGAAAATCAAGGTTCCTGAAATAATTGTGACTAACAAGACCTACAAAGGCTCCTTTAACATCATGCTGGATGTCAACGAGAAGGTAACGGTGGGAATAGTAACGCCTCCTGAGCTTATGGTCATACCTTTGGCCCAGACGGTAGAAGTCAGCCCGGAAAAGGCAGGCATTGCCAATTTTACTCTGATGTCATCGACCAGCGGCGAATATCCGCTTGTCTTCCGGCTCATGGACTCCCACGGCATTCCCATGCCGGAAGAGGTAGCATACATCGAAGTGGTCATGCCGGAAGGCATGGTCGTGCTGACGGGAGATGACTTCCTCTACAGCACTATCGCATCAGTAAGCAGCCTGGGCAATGATACTGCTGATTTTGACATAATTACCGTTCCCCCGGGCAGAATAAGTGAAATGGATCTGGTGAAGCTGCAAGATTATTCCAGTATTGTGATTTTAGGCAATCAATCCATCGTCTCTAAAGACGCTGAAAAGGCACTGGAAGGCGTAGAAATCAAGCGCATTGACGTAGGTAGCCTTTACGAAGAGTGCTGGCTCTATGCGGCGGAAATCTGGCAGAATGGAACGACAGAAGTGGTCTTATCCGGCTCTAGGCCTGCTGATATATTCAGAGCCTATCAAGCGGCCATGACGACAGGCATACCAATTGTGGTATGCGAGGGAAATGTGACCGAAAAAGCCTTGGCCGCCATAAAGGAGATGACCAAAAGAAATGTTACTCTCTCCAGAGGGCTGATCGTAGGCAATATAGGAGCCGAGTACACAAAGCCACTGCAAGATGCAGGCGTCAAAACAGAAGAGGTGAATGCGTGAGGCTGCAATACCTAATACTATTCATAGCAATATTGTCAATTACTCAGCTTTGCTTAGCAGAAGTGGACGCACCCCTGGAAAGAGGCGTCAAGGGCGACCTTGCGGATGTGATTTTAGTCGGAGCAGATGATTGGCATGCACCTATTGCAGCTACGCCCCTGGCTATCTGGTCTGAGGAAAATCAGACCCGAGTATTGCCTTTTTTGATTCTTCCTAAAACGGTACATGCCGGCGATAGAAACGGCTGGGTGGAAGAGAGTGATCTGCAAAGATATGGTGTCTCTACCATCCTGGGCACATTTAAGGCAGCGAATATCAGCGCCATAACCATCCACGGGACTGGAGATCTGGCAAAAGCTCTGGTTGAAGCCGCCCACAAAGACGGTTTGAAAGCTTACATTACAGCAACACTTGAAATTCCCGTTATCTCCCAGCCGGAGATGGTAGGGGAAATAGAAGAGGTGCCGCAGGCCAGGAAAGTCATGCTTGCTCAGGCAGGCCTTGACTTGCCAGTGACCGACGATTCCAGGATCGACAAAAGCCTGCTGCAGGTGGCAAATCCCGATATCGGCGGCAATGCCACCCTTTTTTGTCCTGCAAACCAAGATGCAAGGGATAATCTCTACAATCTGATCGAAATGCTCATAGACGACTACAAGGCCGATGGCGTTGTGCTTTATAATTTCGGCTTTCAGGATGAGAATTACTGCTACTGCAACGTCTGCAAGGAAAAGTTCTATCAGGATACCGGTATAGATATCAGCAAAGTCAATATCAATAGCTACAACCAGGAGAGATGGAGGCAGTGGAAGCAAGATCAACTCATGCAGATTGTAAATTATGCTCGAAATATTACCTCTGATCTGGGTCCTGTGAAGCTTGGCGTGGCTTTTGATAACCCCTTCGATCGCAGTCGTGGCTACAACTTTGCCGAGATCTCAAAGGTGACGGACTTTTCTTTTATATCTCCCCTATCTGCCCAGGATGCGGGACAGGCGAACCTCCTGAGCGAAAAACCGGTTTATGTCCGTTTGAGCGATGATTACCTGGGATATGTTCTTTCCACCCAGAATGTTGAAGGCACGGTCAAGTACATTGAAGACCTTATAAAATCAGGCGCCTCTGGAGTTGCCTTCGAATATAGTGTCGTTCATACACCCCTTTGGTCGGAGCTGGAGCCTCCCTCATTGGCTGCGCATTGGCTATTGGGCCAGTTAGGCGGAAAGACCCTTGCCATAGGAAACGTCTCCTGGGATTGCGATGCGAAAGTGCAGGCAAATAACAGCTTTGATATGGCTGAAAAGATAAGCCGGTACTGGAAAAGCTCGCCCGGAGCCGTAATTGTAGGTGAAAATTACAGCGCGGCCCTGGTAGCAGCTCCAATTGCCTCTTATCTAAACTGGCCGCTTCTCTTTGTTGGCAATGTGCTGCAAAATGAGACCGCTGTCGCATTATCACGCCTGGATGTCAAAGAAGCTGTGATAGTAGGTCAGGTCTCGCCAGTTGTGAGGCAGAATTTGAGCCAAATGAATATCACCCTGCAAGAAGGAAATTCTGATTTTCTCATTGAGCAGATGAGCAAAAGGGGCCAAGGCCCTGATATGGTGGTCTTTGCCAACTCTCATGATCTCTCCCTTCTACCGCCTGTGCCAAATCCCGTGGTAGAGCGAACGCTTGTTGATGATCTGCTGGTAAGAACTGAAATAAGCCCCAGCCAGGTGCCGGCAGAAGAGCTGGGACAGATTGTGAGGCTCAACATAACCATGAGCAATACAGGCAAAGAGCTGCTGAAAGATGTGCGATTGCTGGACATCTTTCCCATGGGCAGGCTCATAAAATGGCCTCGACCACAAAAGGGCGAGGCAAATGTCACCGATCCCTATAGTGGTAAACCGTCAGATGCCATAAATGCATTTCTCAACGGATCCATGCTTCGCTGGAATATAAACAAGCTCGAGCCGGACAAGTCTGCCAGTCTGAATGTGGAAGTAGAACTGCTCTACCCCATGGACTCAGGCTGGAAAGAGCGCCTGGACACCGGGGCTACGGCCGCATATGAAGGATTTTCCTATAACCATACCCTGGAGAATGTGGACAGCCCGCCGGTAATCAATTTGACTTATCCCACCTGGATCTACTCGGGCAGAACAAACATATCCTGGAACCTCGACCGGGACGCAAGCTACACAGCTCTCAACCTCTACAGCCCGGACAAACGTAGCGCAATGATCAAAATCACAGATATAAAACCAGATACGCTCTATGACGTGCGAGTGCAGATGCTGACGCCTGGCAAGTGGATTTTCAATATTGAGGCAGGCAACGATTATGCCCACAAAACGGAGAATTACACAATTGATGTCCGCTCCAATATTGAGGCTGTGAATATTACTGCATTCAGCCACACCAAAGTACCCCGACTGTCTATGGTTGCGCCTGCAGCAGCAGCAGCTCACCGGGCACTTCTGGTGGACGTGGCCAAAGACCCGCAGCAGATTGATCCATTGAAAGAGGAGCAGGCATTAGGGCAGAAGGTCGATGATCTTATGCTCATTCCCAGATATCTAATGGTCGTGGGTGATCCTGGGTCGATGCCCTTCATCTCCACCGGCCTGATTCAGAAGCTATCAGAGATCACGGAGTACGAGGTCTACAGGGACTATCAATTGCCCTTGAATGATGAGAATTACAGCAGCGTAGCAGTGGGCCGGATCATGGGGCTTTCCGTATACGATGCCTCTCAGCTCCTGGCTCGAACTCAGGCCTATGATCGGCTGAGCGGATCCTGGAAGGATAATGCCCTGGTCATATCTTCGCCGCCTCTCTCTTTTCCGCAGGCACCCATTACTGTGAGGATCAGAGACTATCTGAGGGAGGCAGGGCTGCAAGTCAAGGATCTGCGCTATGAAGAGGCCACCTATCAGCAAGTCCTCTCCCAGATGAATAACGGCCAGAACATTGTGAACTTCGATCATCACGGCAATGAAGATTCATGGCAGCTCTCGGATTGGTCGATGATGGATTCCGGGCTCACTGGAGCGCATGTTAAGGAGCTCACGCTTGCGCCCCAGACAACCACTTCAGGTGCCTGTGTTACTGCAAACCTCAAGGGATTCTACCTCAATGTGACCGGCACCAGGATGTATATCCCCAAGAACCTGGAGGACTCCATTGCCCTGTCCTTCGTAAGGGCGGGTGCAGTAAATTATATTGGAGAGTCTGCCCTGTCCTGGATATTCGTGTCGGATGATTTCTTCAAGAGGTTTTATCAGTCTCTGGTCTTCGAGAATACTACTGTAGGGGAGGCAGTTCTTAACGCAGATAACCTCTACAGAATGAAGTATCAGGGTACGGAGAACGTCAAGGCTATCTCCGATTACGACGAGCCATTGCCTGATTGGGATACTTCTGTTTCGGAGATGCTCAATCAGACGGCCTATATGGATGTCGTGCTGGGAGATCCCAGCTTCCGGCCGGCTCTGCCGAAAACACCAACTTCCCCCTACAGCACAGAGGTGGAAACCGTCAACGCCACGAGCGAGAACAAGAGCATCATCAAAGCATCCATAACGCCCATTAACGAGAGCGCTACCGATTGGATCTACTGGATCGAAACGGATAGCTCCAGCGGGATGCTCAATCTCAATGCACCGCCCGCCATCATCGGTGAGGTATTGCTGCCCAAAGATGCCGATAAGATCGTGGTAATGGAGAACGGCCTTTCTGTCTGGCATGATGAATACACCTTTGCTGAAAAGAAGAAGGTAATGTGGCCCATAATAAGGCCGAGGCTTGGTGAGGTGAGGAGTTTTTTAGTCGAGTATGTGATTATACCCGGCCAGGTTCAGCAGATCAATGTGACGGCAGGCTACAATGCTATCGCTGTATACCTCCAGCCGAAAGATGCATCGGCAAGCAAATACCTGGCGAATAAGCCCTACCGGAGCATATTCACCATTGCCGGTGAGGGATGGGACTTCGGCATGAAGGACGGCGGGATGATCAATGTGACCCGTTTCAACCCGGGTGAGGGCTACCTTATCGACAGCGCCGATAACTTCACCATAGAAATCTCCGGAAAGCCGGTCGATCTGCCCTATCGCCTCGATCTGCATGCCGGGTGGAATATGATTGGTCTTCCTGTGAACAAGACGGTGGATTTAGGCAATATCACAGTGAATGCCGAGCACAAGAGGTACAAGTATCCTGAAGCGGTAAATAAAGGCCTGGTCTCGGCTTTCATCTGGAAGTATGAGGACCAGGGCTGGACGCACCTGGGCAAGAATGAGACACTTGAGCCGGGAATGGCCTACCTGTTCGAGGCAATGGATGAGGCCAAGCTGGAGTTCCGCTGAAATTGCATCAGTTGAACTTCTGTTTTTTTCCAAAAATTATTTTTATTTATTCAAGTCATTTCCTCTTCCGGTGCAGCTCTCTGATTATCTCCCGGTGCATAGATGCCATCATATCACCCTGCATGCCGATCAGAAATAGCTGGAAGCCGACGATAATCAGGATGGCCGTCAGGATGGTGAGGGGAATATGTTCAATGCGCCAGTTAAGCCAGTCTCGGACAACATAAAGGCCGGTGAGAAAGCCGGCCAGACCAAAGAACGAGCCGATAAGGCCGAAGTAGAACATGGGATTTTCAGTCTTGGCCATGCGGAAAATGGTGAGAATGATCTTAAGGCCGTCCCGGAAGGGATGCAACTTGGTCTTGGTTCCGGCCGGCCGGGGCATGTAGGTGATGGGAACCTCGATGATGCATAGCCCCTTCTTTACGCTCTCAATGGTAATTTCCGATTCGATCTCAAAGCCGGTCATGGTCAGGTCCAGCCGGCGTATGCCTTCCGTGGTGAATGCCCGGTAGCCGGAGAGGATGTCGGTTAGGTGAACGCGATAGATGGTGGCAAAGAAGAAATTGATCATCTTATTGCCGAACATGTTCAGCCGCTTTAAGGCTCCTCCCTGCACATTGCCCAGCCTGTTGCCCACCACGTGGTCAGCCTTTCCCTTTAAAACCGGCTCCAGGACGCGGAGGGCTTCGCGGGGAAGGTAGGTGCCGTCCCCGTCGATGAGAAGGATAAACTCTTCCTCGATCTCTTCGAAGACCTCTTTTAACGCCTGGCCCTTGCCGCGGCCGGACTGGATAAAGATGCGAGCTCCAGCAGCCTGTGCTCTGGCCACGGTGCCGTCGGTGCTGTGGCCGTCCGCTACCAGGATATTCTCGAAGCCCAATGCTTTGAATTCCCGGATCACCGGCTCGATGGACTCCTCTTCATTGAGGGTGGGAATGAGAACGCAGACGTCTTTGTAACTCACGCGAAGATCAGCTCTGTACAATGGTTATAAGCTAAAGGGATGAAGCGGATTAAATAGCTTGCTTTTCATGTCTTCATGGCCTGGTGAATGATCTTCAGATAGCGCTCCTCCAGCTCAGCCATGTTACCTGCCGCAGTCTCGATGTATAGTCTCAAAATGGGCTCGGTATTGCTGGGCCGGATGAGAATACTGTAGCTGTCGGTGGTGACCTTTAGACCGTCCAGGGTGTCCGGCTCCATAGAAGCGAGAACATCCTTTAGCTTGAGCATAACTCCTGCCGGGTCCTCGCTGAGGCGGATGCTTATCTGTTTGTAGGGATATTCCGCTATCTCGTCTGCGAGGATAGAGAGCTTCTCGCCTTTTGAGATGATCTCGGCAATGGCCAGGCTCATGGCGAAGGGGTCATCAGAGTACTGGAACTCAGGGAGGAAGAAATGGCCACTGCGCTCAACGCCCAGCACGGCCCCCTCATTTTTTACCCGGTTGGCCACGAATACATCGCCAACTCGCTCCCTTAATACCCTGATGCCGTCTTTTTGCAGTTCGCGCTCCAACATCATGGAGCAGTCAAAGCCGGAGATGACCAGATCGCCGCGTTTGTACCTTCTCCTGGCGATAATGATGGCTACTTTCTCTGGTGGCAGGACCCGGCCCAGGTCGTCGATTATGATCCCGCGGTCAGCATCAGGATCAAAGCCCACCCCAAAATCCGCCTGATTTTTCAATACTTCCTGGCAGGCAGGCTGCAAGGACTCTTCATTGGGAGCGGGGCCCCGACCGGGGAATAGGCCGTCCATGATGCCGTTGATTACAAAGCTGTCAAAGCCCAGATTGCGGTAAAAGGAAGCCATAGTACAGGCAGAGCCGTTGCCCATGTCCAGGACGACTCTGAGGGGGCGTTCTAAGTGCAGTTTCTCGGCCACATAACTACGGTACTCATCTATGGCAGCTGCAGGTGAATGATCCACAACGCTTCCCTCTCCGGAGAGAAAGCCGCCTTCACGATAGAATTTCATGATGGACGACTCCTGGTAGAGCAGGCCATAACCGTCGCCGGTTCTGAATCGCACACCATTGTACTCGGGTGGATTATGAGAAGCAGAAATATAGGCCGCGGCGACCAGGCCCATTTTGCGGGTGATGAAGCTTAGAACGGCAATGGGAATGATGCCGAAGCTTTGCACCCTACAGCCGGTAGTCAGAACGCCATCTAAAAAGGCCTTCTCCAGAGAAGGTCCACTGATTCGCGTATCCCTTCCTAAGGAGACCCTGCCCCCTCCGGCAAAAGATCCGAAAGAAACACCCACGCGCCTGGCCAGCTCTTCTGTGAGATCGGTGCCGTAGACACCTCGAACATCATAAGCTCTAAAGACTGTCACGAGACTCAAGTTGACCAGATCATTTAAATTATTTTCTACGAGGCGGTGTTCCTGCATAGACATGGAAGAATTGTACTTGGATCACTTGGATCATTCGAATTATTA
>JAFGNK010000039.1 GCA_016927055.1 Methanotrichaceae archaeon
CACCGCGGCCCGGGGCCGTCGAGGTTAGTGCCACCAATCAATACAAGACACTGACAAACACTTCTGCTAAAATGCCTAAACGCAATATTATCATTAATACCGTGTTTAATCGACCTGTCTTCTGCTACTAAACAAGCCCGGTATAGCGGTAATAATGGAGATTATATAATGGAGAAGAAGGGATAGGGCAAGAGGATCATTATGCTCGACATATTAAGAAATAGGCGCAGCATCAGAAGATATCAGGATCGTGAGATAGAAGCCGAGAAAATAGAACTACTCAAGGAGGCCGCTTTGCGCTCCCCCACCTCTCGGGGCATCAACCCCTGGCGATTTCTTTTTGTCACGGACAGGGCATTGCTTGAGGAGCTTTCCAGAGCTAAAGAGAGCGGCTCCAGCTTCCTGAAAGGAGCAACCTTAGGTGTGGTTGTCTGCGCAGCAAAAGGAGAGTCGGACGTCTGGGTGGAAGACTGCTCTATTGCCTCCATCATCCTGCAGCTTGCCGGCCAGAGTCAGGGAGTGGGCTCCTGCTGGATCCAGATCCGGAAGAGAATGCACAGCAGCAATCTGTCCGCAGAAGATTACATCAAGCAAGTACTCGGGCTTCCTGAGAATTTGAGTGTGGAGTCCATGATCGCCTTCGGCTATCCGGATGAGGACAAGAGGCCTGTTCCCAAAGAGCAGCTTGAATACGAGAAGATCTTGAAATAGATCGTAGATGCAGGACTTCAAGAAGAAACTTCCATCTTTTTCTCGACATGCCGATAGCTCGGGTTATTTAATTGTAGCTATCTAGCGCAGAGTAGCTACTTTAGATCAATCGGTGCGGAGGGTATGTAGAACAGACTTCAAAACCTATGTGCTTTATCGCTAGTGTTTTTGGTTTGAATCTGACGAAGATGGATCAAAAATAATAGAATTGCTTCAATCCGCTCTTTGCAGCAAAGATTTCTGGTAGGCCTTCCAGCCTGGACACCAGCCGGTATGCCAGTGCCAGATCTTTTCCAGAACAGAGCCGGGATGCTTTTCGGAGTACCTTCGCAGGAGACAGGTTTCGCACATGAGCTTCTTTCCGGGCATGGTATCTCAATTATCACTACTTGCGTTTATCTTTTTCTATATTCTTTTATTAATAATACTTGATGGATTGCATGAGAATTTTGGCGGTAGTGTGCCAGAGCACTCCTCGAAATACGCTAAGCTTGGCCCTGGTCGATTTCCATGATGTGATGGAGGCTAAACTGGGGAGCTGGTGCAAGAGTTAATGGCGGAGGAAGGGTTGATAGAGTTCATTCTATATTCGATTAGCTTTAATATTATTATCCGTTTCTCACTCCTACATACACCATCCATCCCCCCACCAGCACAGTTATTCCGAAGAGCACCAGGCTTTGCAGCCCCATGCCGCCCGGCAGATCGAATATGACCACCGCGCCCATGATCACGCTGCCGGCACCTATGAGTGCCACGCCAAGCCTTGCCGAGATGAGATAGGTTAAAAAGCCCAGGCCGATGAGTGCCGCAGCAATCAATAGCGGCGTTGAAAATAATGGGATGGACAGATTCATAATTGTCCGTCCTTTTGGCGAATACTTATAGTTTCTTATGGATATCCCGCTATTCCATGCAGATTGATTTGCCAGCCAGCGCAGCCTGGTCTTCTCTGTGTGTCCCTTGTGCGCTTTGTGCGCTTGTGATCTTTGTGGTTGAGTTTTTAAAAGAGCGAACGTTTAGTTGCTACGAATATGATCATCACAAAGAGTCAGGGGCGTTTCTTCGTCAAGTTCGCCATCTATTTACCCTAGCATCCCCTATTTCTCATCGATGAAACGCATTTACATGGACCACTCCGCCACCACTCCCGTGGCGCCCGAGGTCTTGCAGGCCATGCTGCCCTACTTTTCCGATAAGTTCGGCAACGCCTCCAGCCTGCACGGCTTTGGCCTGGAGGCAAAGGAGGCCCTCGAAGATTCCCGGGAGAAGATGGCATGGCTCCTGGGAGCAAAACCAGAGGAGATCATATTCACCTCAGGGGGCACGGAGTCCGACAATCTAGCCCTGAAGGGCATAGCCCGCCGCAATAAAGACAGGGGCAAACACATCATCACCACCTGTGTAGAGCATCCTGCCATTCTGGAGACCTGCCATAAACTGGAGAAGGAGGGCTTTGCCGTGACCTATTTGCCCGTGACAGGCGAGGGGCTGGTGGACCTGGCTGCCCTGGAGGCTGCCATTCGCCCTGACACCATCCTCATCACCGTCATGCACGCCAACAATGAGGTAGGGACCATCCAGCCGCTGGAGGAGATCGGAAAGCTGGCCGCGGAGAAGGATATCTACCTGCATACCGATGCCGTGCAGAGCGTGGGCAAGATCCCCACTGACGTAAACTCCTTAGGCGTCGATCTTCTGTCTCTTTCCGCCCACAAGCTCTACGGGCCCAAAGGCGTGGGAGCGCTCTACATCCGGCGGGGCACAAAATTGGAGAGCATAGTGCAGGGCGGCGGGCACGAGAGCGGCCTGCGCTCCGGAACGGAGAACGTGGCCGGCATCGTGGGCCTGGCCAAAGCAGCGGAGCTGTGTCAGGAGAACATGGAAAAAGACGGGCACAGGCTGACAAAGCTCGCCGATCGGCTGGCGGGGCTGGTCTTGGGAAAGATCGAGGATGCCTGGATCAACGGAAGCATGCAGAGAAGACTTCCCGGGAGCCTGAATTTCGGCTTTTCCTATGTGGAAGGCGAATCGCTGCTCCTCTTCCTCGACGCAAAAGGAATCGGCGTATCCACGGGATCGGCCTGCTCTTCCCATAAGCTGCAGCCCTCCCACGTGCTCCTCTCTTTAGGCTTGAGGCCTGAGCAGTGCCACGGCTCCCTGAGGATCACAATGGGCCGGTCAAATACTGAGGAAGAGGTGGACTATGTGGCCCAGTGCATAACCGAAGCTGTGGAGAGGTTCAGAGGCATATCTGCTCTGGGAAGAAAGTGATAAAAGCTGCAAAAGCTGCCGGGCCGGCCAAGGGCAACGAAGGGCAACGAAAGGGAGGCAAGCTGTAGCATCTCCTCAGACGCAGGCATGATCGCTCCTCTTTCCCCCGCCCTTATTTTAGCCTATTTTGACCTAGTTGGCCTGCCGGGTCCGTCTAGGGAATATTTAGAAATTTATAAAATTAATGGAGCACTTGCAAGCAATCGGTTTCGTTTGCTCGCAAATCATCAGTAACAAATAAAAAAGCAAAAGGCTTCGAAACAAACCCCGGAAAACCAAAAGTGCAAAATCCCATCCAAAACCCATCAACTGCTCCACTGCCAAATATCCAAGCCTCCCCGGCGTTGAGGGGGCCCGAGTTCCCCGCGCGTAACACCCGCGCGCGGCATCCCAGAAGAATGGGCCACAGGAACAAATCCAACCGTCTCAGAAATCACATTCCCAATGAAACAGGCACGCCTACACACTCATGGGCAACGGCTTGCCTCCACAGCCACAAGCCTGCAAGCAGAGGGCAAGAAGCTTAGCGACTGCTTAGCCGCAACTCAGGCAAAAGCGGAAAAGAACCTCACCTCTCTTCCAAAAGGAGCCATCACTGCGGGAGAAAAACGGGTGGTGGGGCCTAGCGGAATTCCCGACGGCATGCATCTAATCATTCTGTGTTCTCTATAGTATTGCAGCCCGTTATAAACGGTTCGTGTGCGATCGGCTTCAACATATGTTCGTCTGTCCATAGGTCGCTTGCCGTGTAGAACTCAAACGGCTCAGGACGTGTGTTTATCTTTTCAAGCTCCTCAAACATCTCTTATCTGACCTTTCCCTTCATAGAATCAATCCACGCCGGCGACAAAAACTAAAACTGAAAAAACAAAAATATCTGACTGATCAGTGCTCGGCA
>JAFGNK010000040.1 GCA_016927055.1 Methanotrichaceae archaeon
GTCTATTAGCAATATAAACATAGCAATATCAACATTCATTATTGATAATATCTGAACTGTAAGTAATGAACTAACATACGAATTATATGCATAGGTTCCTTTTTTTGCCCGGCGCAAAAAAGCCTTCAGAACAATCGACGATTCTCCAAAAGTGCTCCAATGATACTGATTATTCAGAGCCGGCATGTCCAGTTAGCGCGAGGTGATTTGGCCATGGGATATTTAGTGGTATTCTTGCGAATCGCCAAAGAACCAAAATTATTAATTTCTTATGACACCATTATGGCCAGAATAATCCTCAATTTTTTAGATTTATACCACAATTTCTGCACTTATTCCAAGATAATTTAGGCGTAAAACATAAATATTGAAAGAAGAGATTATAAGATGACAATTGCAAATTAATTGAAATAATTGATTTAAGGTTCCCTCGGAATTGCATCAAGGGATTATGATAAACAAGCCACAATCGGCACATTTGTCGCGAATCTCGAAAAGAAGGGAAGAATATTAGCAAACGTATTGAAAACCGAGAAAAATATCAAAATTTTAATCATAAATTTAGGAGAGAGATGAATGGCTGAAGATAAAAGAAGGTCCAAAAAAGATGTAAAGGGCACAATGACAGTTCAGGAGGCCGGCAGAAGAGGCGGTATGAAGACCGCCCAGACACATGGAAGGGATTTTTATGAAGCTATCGGCCACAAAGGCGGTCAAAGAGTCAAAGAACTGATTGAAGAAGGAAAGAGAGCCAAGGCATTGAACGCAGAGAAGGAGTAGCGCCCATTTAGGAATGCAGAAAAGTCCCGGCACAGGCAGCAACTCTGATGTTTTGCCGGGATCGGCATATTGGCCGGAAAGGCAAGATGAGGCTGCCATCCTGCGGTTAGCTTCTTTTTCAATCGATGCTATTGGCCATCTCATCCCGCATTTTGACCAGAATCCATCCTCGCTTGGTGCGGGTGAGGGCATAGCCACCTCTGAGTTTTTTGCCCTCCAGCCAGAAGGCAGCATGGCCGTTATGCAAGGCCTCCCCCATGGAGATCTCCTGGCCATCTTTTTGGGTCATATTTCGATAGGGACCTGTATCCCATATCGTCACAGTTCCGGCACCGTACTGGCCTTGCGGGATGGTGCCCTCAAAAGAGGCATACTCTACGGGATGGTCTTCGGTCTGAATGGCCAGACGCTTGTCCCTGGGATCTGTGGAAGGGCCTTTGGGAACGGCCCAGGACTTAAGAACCCCATCTACCTCCAGACGCAGATCATAGTGCAGGCGGCGAGAGTTATGCTCCTGCACCACGAAGATGCCTCCGCCAAAAACCCCTCTCTCGCCCGAGGGCTCGGAAGTGATGGAAAAATCCCTCTTCTCCCGGTAGATTTGCAATGCATCTGATTTTGCTTTATTGTCCTCTAATGGATTAGAATCTTGCGAGCCTTCATTCATGAGAATACCAGTACCTTTTTCACTCGTTCATAATTTATAGATATTCTCCCGGGCAAACAAGAGTCAATAATTATTATAGCTGACAAAGGCTTTTTCTCCTCAGAAGCAATAATATTAGCAGGAGTGATTGCTTTGCTAGAGAAGGCTCAGATGACACATTCCGGCCATTCTGATCATGCCGGGCAGGGCCACACTGGCCAAGGCCATGCAGGAAAAGGCCATCATAAAATGCTGGCCGATTTCAGGAAGAGGCTGATTGTCTCCCTTATTCTTACCGGGCCGGTGCTCTTGCTCTCGGCTCATGTGCAACAGCTCTTTGGCCTTTATTGGCAGCCTCCCGGTTCGGGCACCCTCCTTTTCCTGCTCTCCACTGCCGTCTACTTTTATGGGGGCTATCCCTTCTTTGCCGGCCTCAGAGCCGAATTTCGAAAAAGGCAGCCAGGCATGATGACACTGGTGGCAGTAGCCATAACTGTGGCCTACGTTTACAGCTCTTCTATAATCTTCGGCTTTGCCGGCATGGACTTCTTCTGGGAACTGGTCACGCTGATAGATATCATGCTTCTCGGCCACTGGATCGAGATGCGTTCAACAATGGGAGCTTCGCGTGCCCTGGAGGAGCTAGCCAAGATCCTGCCCTCCCAGGCTCATCTAATCATGGGCAAGGGTGAACAGGTGCATGAGGTAGACGTTGCCAGCTTGAAACCTGAGGATCATGTTCTGGTAAAGCCCGGCGAAAAATTTCCCGCAGATGGAAGGGTGCTGGAGGGGGCCACAGATGTGAATGAGTCGGCACTTACCGGGGAGTCTCAGCCGGTGATTAAGAGACCTGGAGACGGCGTCATGGCCGGCTCCATCAACGGCTCGGGAGCTGTAACTGTGGCCGTCATGAAGATGGGTGAGGACAGCTATCTGTCCCAGGTGATTGAGCTGGTAAGGCATGCTCAGGAGAGCCGATCAAAGACTCAAAACCTGGCCGACAAAGCAGCATTTGTGCTCACGGTTGTGGCTTTAACGGCTGGAAGCCTCACCTTAGCTGCCTGGCTCACCGTGGGAGAGGGTTTTGCATTTGCCGTGGAGAGAGCGGTGACGGTCATGGTCACGGCCTGTCCTCATGCTCTGGGTCTGGCCATTCCTCTGGTGGTAGCCGTGTCCACCTCTCTGGCCGCCAAATCCGGGCTTTTGGTTCGAGATCGGCAGGCCTTTGAGACGGCCAGGGGCATCTCAGCTGTGGTCTTCGACAAGACGGGCACGCTCACACAAGGCCGCTTTGGGGTCACAGATATTCTGCCCATGGCCGAGGCGGATGAGAACAAGATCCTTGCGCTGGCGGCGTCCCTGGAGGGCCGGGCGGAGCATCCCATCGCCCAGGCAGTGACGAAAATGGCCGAAGAGAGGGGCCTGAATATCCTCACGCCCCAGGAGTTTTTGCTCATTCCTGGTGAGGGGATCAAAGGCCGGATCGAGGGCAGGGATCTGCTAATAGTCAGCCCTGGCTATCTCAAAGATCTTAAAACCGGTTTTCAGGACGAGACGCGGGAGAATCTGGAGCTGCTGCTCAGGCAGGCAAAGACGGTGGTAATCCTGCTGGAGGGCGAAAAGCCCCTGGGCGCCATTGCTCTGGCCGACGTTGTCAGGAAAGAGTCGCGAGAGGCGGTAGACCGGCTCAAGTCAATGGGCATAAAGTGCATGATGCTCACCGGAGACAATCGGTCCGTGGCCGAGGCGGTCTCAAAAGAGCTGGGGCTGGATGAGTTCTTCGCCGAGGTGCTGCCCGGCGAGAAAGCAGATGCTGTCAGGAAGGTGCAGCAGAAATACACCGTGGCCATGGTGGGTGACGGAGTGAACGATGCTCCCGCCCTGGCCCAGGCGGATGTGGGCATCGCCATTGGCGCGGGAACGGATGTGGCCATCCAGGCCGCAGACATAATATTAATAAGAAATGACCCGCGCGATGTGGTCAATATCATCAGCCTCTCCAAAAAGACCTACTCAAAAATGCTGCAAAATCTGCTCTGGGCCACAGGCTACAACGTCATTGCCATTCCTCTGGCGGCGGGCGTTCTTTATGCCTGGGGCTTTCTGCTCAGCCCGGCAGCGGGAGCGGTGCTCATGAGCCTGTCCACGGTGATTGTGGCGGTGAATGCCCGGCGACTCGTGATGTGAAAGCCTTTCGGAAATGCAGCCCGCTGGAAAGGGTAAAGGAAGCTAGCTTTTGCTCCATAGAAAACCAATACCAACAAATTTGAAAGAAGAAGAAGATCCAAGAATAGCATAATCGAAGTCCCAGGCCGGACCAGCACCGATCCACAGCGCCCTTTGCAGAGGAGCCAAACACCTTGGTGATGGCCTGACCCGCGCCCGAGAACTCGACATCAAGCCGGGCGGGAGACGGCACTGCACTGGAATCTCGCACAGCGTCCCTTTTATGGGAACCCGACATCATCTCGATGTGTGGCCTGCGCTCGCTCCAGGCACCAGCTTGACTTGTGCCGCGTCCTGGGCCTAAGCGAGGATTCCGGATCCAAAGGCTGACCAACGACATGCTGCGCCCGTTACGGCGTGCATCTTTATCGGTCGTTTGATCCTCAGCCTATCCGGTGCTTTTCCAAATGCTGCCTGAAACAGCACCTCTCAGGTTTCAGAGCTTCAAGGCGCATCTACGGTAGGATACGTCTATCAAACTCTTTAGCCTTAAGAGCTAGGCCGGTTAGCTTTATCCTCATTCTTACAGCGCAAGATGCGGCAAACTATTCATATAATCGTTATGAATACTTGTAGTTGGCGGTCGAACGCCTGGCTGAGCTCAAGCCCATAGCTTACCCATCCCTTATTTGGAGAGGGACAGGTCAGAGAGATCCGGACAGGCGAGTTAGGGGATTCTACCCTGATCTTCATCGAGAGGCAGGAATTTTGCAGCATCTATCATCTACAAATTTACGTCTTTCAACTCTGACATGACTTTCGGATCCTTCCTGTAGCAGTGCCTGGGCGTCCGCATGCATGCTGGCGAGCTTCCTGGTGATCGGGTGCTGTAGGCCGTATTCCTGCTCCGCCAGCCCCTTGATCCGCCAGATATCGGATAGAAGCTTGCCGATCTCTTTCGTTACGTATTTGCGATTTTGCTCTGTCATGAGTTCACCACGGATTTTTTCACTTAATTTCCCATACCGTCACTCACGATACTCATCCGCCAGTCATGATGCCTGCCACCCCGTAGGACATTTGCGCCGAATTCTTCTTGCAGCCTCCCGAAGGACCTGGATCTGATGTCTAAAGCCCCTCATTTCTTAGAAGCTTTAGCGATTCCTGGACTCCGTTGGATTGAGCTTCAGGAGTACAGCAATTCTGGCAAACTACCCAGAAAGCTAATAAATGTTTGGCGGCTGAAATTTCTCCAATTGCATTCAGATATCTGGGAAAGATTCTTTGAATGAGTGATGCTGACAGGTTGCATTGATACCTGAAGGGAGAGCAAGATGTCAACAAGGATTCTACGCGGGACTGCAATTGGGTTGATCTTAGCGGTGGTTTTGGTTTCAGCAGCATATTTCTGGGATATGAATCAAGCCTATGAACGGGTCTATGCAAAGAGCACAGTTATAGCTTCGCCCTATGGAGATATCGAATTCACCGAAGGCGGATCAGGTCCCGATGTCCTGGTAATCCATGGTAGCGGCGGCGGCTACGATCAGGGTGAACTCCTTGTGCGGGCTGCGCTGGGTGATCAATTCCACTGGATTTCTCCTTCGCGCTTTGGATATCTGCACTCGACCTTCCACGAAGGTGCCACATTTGACGACCAGGCACATGCCTACGCGTATTTGCTCGACCAGCTGGGCATCGATAAAGTTGCTGTCGTAGCCCTTTCTCATGGCTGCCCTTCAGCTCTGCTCTTTGCCGTATTGCACCCGGAACGAGTATCCTCGCTTACTCTCATCTCCTGCGGCGTCGCGTCTTCTGGCGCTCAGGAACAAGTGCAGGCGAACCAGAAAGGCGATATGCTGATGACTATTTACAGGTATGACCCGCTTTACTGGTCCATAACCAAGCTTTTCAAAAAGCAGTTTATGGAATTAATGGGCGCCAACGACGCAGTCATTGCTGATCTCAATCCCGATCAGCGGGAATTGGTTGACCAGATTATTGATTACATGAATCCGGTTTCGCTGCGATCTGACGGTGTTGCTTTCGACAATAAGGCAACGATGCCGAATGAAAGGATTGCA
>JAFGNK010000041.1 GCA_016927055.1 Methanotrichaceae archaeon
CCCGACCGGCCTCCTGCCCCCGGACACGATCGTTTGCCTGCAATCCAGCCCGCCCTGACAACATCGCTGCAACCTCGGACGGCCCGGACCACGGACGGAAAGCTCACGAAAAGTTGCCTATCTCTCGTTTACAACTGCGTTGGGATCAATTCGCAGTTTTGGTCCGACATAGAGCAACGTTTTTAGAGTTGTAAATCCTTTAAATTAGCGGATAAAATATGGAGATCATCGACCTTATCAAAAGCCACGCCAATGATATCAAGATCCTTTTTAGCGTCAGGCGAATCGGTATCTTCGGATCCTTCGCCCGTGGTGAGCAGAAGGATTCCAGCGATGTTGATATACTGGTGGAATTTGAGAAGCCCACATTTAAAAACTTCATGAACCTTTCATTCTACCTGGAAGATCTCTTGGAAAGAGAGGTGGATCTGATCACCGTAAAAGGACTTCACCCGCGCATCCGGCCTTACGTGGAGAAGGATGTGATCTGGTCTGAATAAAGACGTAGAGCTACTGGGACAAATCCTTGAAGAGATGGATTTCATTGCAAAGTATTGTGCTGTCGTTGGCATAGAGACGTTGATGGCAGATGAAGTTCTCCGCAGAGCCTGCGTGAAATCCTTGGAGATCATTGGAGAAGCATCCAGGAATATCTCAGATGATTTGAAAACGGCGCACCCAGAGATTCCATGGAGACAGATGATCGGCATGAGAAACAAGCTGGTTCACCATTACTTTGGAGTGGACTGGGAGATCGTGAATGATGCCCTTAAAAATGAGCTTCCAGAGATAAAATTAAAACTGGCGAAAATATTAATATAAACCCTCAGGCCCGACCGGCCTCCTGCCCGCTCTGACGACCACGAGATCCCTGGGATTCAGGGCGTATGTGCAATTGGATAGCGTTCCGCCTTTGGAACAGGAAGATCTATTCCCTCGATCGGTGGAACTTCAATAGCCGTCTCATCGGAGCCGATCAGCGTTGTCGAATAAGCTTTCTCCCGTCTCACGACGTGAGCTTGTAAGACAAATCAATTTATTTTTCATCGGCGCACTTTGCCATTTTTTACAACAGCGAAGGGCGCTGCTTTCCCCGCGCATCTTTCTCCTTTCATATGCGAATAGCCGTTCCCAGCCTGGGCAATGCTTCATCCGGGAACGCATCAAGGTTCACAAGCACGCCTCCCCTATTGATGAACCATTAAAAGATGTCTTTCAGAGGAAAGCTTCCATACCGGCCGCAAAGGCCATGGAAAAGACTGCACCAAATATCAGTATGGCCAGGCCTAACGCGAATAGAATCTCATCTGTCAGATTCATGCAGCCTGCGCAGGCACTCAAGCTCTCAGCTTGCCTAGAGAGTGGCTTGAAGAGACGACCATTTCCCTGAATGGCCTTTCCAGCTATGACGATGCTTCGGCTGGCTTTGGAATCAAAATTCTCATCATGTTTTCCGGCTTTCCCACTTATTATCATTTCTCAACTCCCGAAAGAGTTAGCCGTTCCCAGATGCCGCTCTGATATCGAAACGCTTAATAATACCTATGTGACACAGATGCAACCAATCTGGAGGAGTCCTTTGAGTTTTGCGACCTGGAGGACTTCATCCGGCCATTTCCTTCAAATTTAAATTCGATCTCCTGCAGATTTTGTTTTAATCGATTGAAGTTTTCAGAATGCGATACTGACATACAGCCGATTTAATATCCTAAACCCAATCCAAGTCATGACAGGATTGGGTATTACAGGCTGGGTTTTTCAGTAGATGTACATAAAAATACACCATTGCCGTGCACTCGACCAAAAACGGGAATTATGAGGCTCGACATACTAGGTGGGGTTAATCCCAACCTATATTAATTTAACTGTCGCGTTGTGATAATTTCATAACCACTGGACGTTGTTTTTTTTGCGAGCTTGTGCCCGCTTGAGATCCTTCCCGGATCTACTTCCGATCGGAGATAATCTATCACAATTCCATCGTAGTCTATCTTGGTTTATCTCTAATCCATTCATCCAAGGAATTCCCTTACTATCTTTACGGTCTCCTCTGGATGGCTGATCCAGAAGATATGCCCCGCCCCCTCGATCTGCCGTATCTTTGCACCCGGAATTCTCTCGGCCATCAAGAGACTATTTGGCGGCGGAATCAGCACGTCCCGATCGCCTATTATTACCATCGTCGGCACATGAATAGCATGCAAATGCCCATCGACATCGAAGGTTTTGAAGGCCTCAAGCTGGGCTTCGTAAGCTGCAAGGGTGCATGGAAAGGCAAGATTAGCCTGAATCTTCTGCTCTACAATATCCGGATGAGCATCAATGAACTCTTGAGGATAGCAAACACTTGAAGTCCACAACAGGTAATCATGAGCGGAAAGGTCCAGCCTGGGATAGAAATATTTCTCGATTTCCGGCAGAGGAAAAACTCTGGATCTTCCCCCAGCAGAGGTGGCCCCCAGCACCAGCCTATTGATGCGCTCCGGACAATCCAGTGCCATTTGCAGGGCAATCATGCCTCCCATGCTCCCTCCCAGGATATGGGCCCGATCAATTCCGAGGGCATCCATCAGGCCAACGGTATCGTTAGCCATCTGCTCAATGCTGCAGGGGCCGAGAGGCTGGTCGCTCCTTCCAGCTCCCCGATTATCAAACAGAATTACCTGATAGCGCTCCGCCAATCTTTGGGGCACGATTTCTCCCCAATCAAGACAGTGGCCTCCCAGGCCCATAATCATGAGCAAAGGCTCTCCCTGGCCGTGGACCTCGCAATACATCTTTATGTCGCCCACAGTGACTCTATCGGCAGAATTTGACTCCTGTGTCTTGTCGGCTGCCCGTGTCTGAGACGAAGAAGCATCGATCGTATGCATTAGAATAGCTTGAAGGCCATACAGTAATAAATTTTTCTATAGCGCGAAACTGGATCCTGTTGAATCTGAGGCAAAGGGCTTTCCAGGGCTTAAAGTCGTTTTTAAATAGATCCTGTTCTATCAGCCCGCCAGGAGCTAAATACTGATGGATAATTATGAAGGCAAATTCCCTTACCTTCCCGAGAGATTAAATCGCCTGGGGGCGCTGGCCTGTAACCTCTGGAGCTGACACCCTGAGGCACGAGCCCTCTTTTATCTGCTGGCCGGAAACGGCTCCGAGTTCAAGGCCCAAAATCCGGTGAAGCTGCTTTCGGAAACAGACCGCTCGGTGTTTGATGCAGCGGCCCAAGACCCCCGCTTCTTGAGGCGCTATGATCCGTCATGGCCAGATTTGACTCCGAGGTCAACTCCTACCATAGCTGGTTTAACTCCAAGATCGAAAACCATGGGCACTGCCCCATTGCTTACTTCTCAGCCGAGTTTGGCCTGCACCACTCCCTTCCCTTTTACGCCGGAGGCCTGGGCGTTTTGGCAGGCGATTTCCTCAAGGAATGCAGTGACCTGGGCGTTCCCATGGTCGGTGTGGGATTCATGTATCCGGAGGGCTACCTGCACCAGCGGCTCTCAGCCGACGGCTGGCAGAATAACGAGAGCGAGGCCCTGGATCGGGTGCGCGCTCCTATCTGTCGTGTGCTGGACAGAGATGGCAGGCCCATGGTCCTCAAGGTGCCTATCATGCAGCTTCCCATCTACTTCGAGGTCTGGAAGGCTCAGATCGGCAGGGTGCCGCTCTATTTGATCGACACGGACATCGAGGCCAATGATCCCTGGAACCGGGGCATTTCCTCACGTCTCTACATCGGAAACCATGAGCATCGGCTGGTACAGGAGATAATCCTGGGAATCGGCGGAACCCAGATTCTAAAAGCCTTGGGCATAAAACACTCCGTTCTGCACCTAAACGAGGGGCCATTCATCTTTTGCCATTCTGGAACGCATTCGGGAGATGGTTGAAAAGGGCAGCAGTTTCAAAGATGCTGCCCTCCTTGTCCGGAACACGACCATCTTCACAACCCATACCCCTGTCCCCGCCGGCCATGACATCTTCTCCTTTTCTCTCATAGACAAATATTTCGGATCCTATATTCCACTTCTGGGCATAAATCGGGAGGAGTTCTACCGCCTGGGCGTAGATCCTGCTGACGTTGGCATAGGAGGTACCGGCACAGGTACCGACGCTGGCAACGGTGCCGGCTTCAATATGACTGTCTTCGCCCTGCGCCTGTCCGCCCATTGCAATGCCGTGAGCAAAAAGCACGGTGAGGTCGCCCGCCAGATGTGGCATCACCTCTGGCCGCAGCTTGGAGAGGAGGAGGTTCCCATTGGTCACATCACCAATGGCGTGCATGTTCCCACCTGGATTGACTCACGCATAGCAGGGCTCTTCAACCGATATCTTGGGCCGACCTGGCTGAATGATCACGACAATTCTTCAATCTGGCAGCTGGTGGACGACATTCCCGAGGGCAAGCTGTGGATGGTTCACCGGCTGCAAAAGATGGTGATGATTGCGATGATGCAGGAGAAAGCACGCCAGAGGTGGAAAGAGCATGCAAATCCCAATATCATCCTGGCTTCAGGAATAATGTTTGATCCAAATACACTTACATTAGGCTTTGCGCGCCGCTTTGCCTCTTACAAGAGAGCCAACCTGATTTTGAAGGATCTACAGAGGCTGAAAGCAATTTTGGGCCACACGAAGATGCCTGTGCAGATCGTCTTCGCTGGAAAGGCGCATCCCTCCGATGATGCAGGAAAGCAGCTCATCCAGCAGGTCTTTGGCATTGCCTGCGATCCGGATTTTGGAGGACGTGTGGCCTTCATTGAAGACTACAACGAGGAGCTGGCCCAGCATCTGATTCATGGAGTGGATGTATGGCTGAACAATCCTCAGCCGCCCTTTGAGGCCTCGGGAACGAGCGGCATGAAAGCCGGGATTAACGGAGTGCCCCATTTGAGCGTTATGGACGGCTGGTGGATTGAGGGATACAATGGAGCCAATGGCTGGGCCTTCGATGGCGACGGCAATAGCAAAGGCAATGGCAACGGATCGGAGGATAAAGACTCAGAGGAGCTTTATCACATTCTTGAAAAGCAAATTGTGCCTCTTTATTACGACAGGGATGAAACAGGCATATCTCCTGGCTGGGTCAAAATTATGAAGGAATCGATAAAGAGCACAGCTGCCAGGTTCAGTTCCCGAAGAATGGTCAAGGAGTATGCCGACAAGTTCTATCAGGAGGCCTTAAGGCAGGCGAGCGAGACGGTGCAATAAGTCAGGCTTTGTCAGAATCTTGAGCATGCGGCAACGGCTTTCGATCCACCTAAGCTCCCAGCTTTCGAGGCGTGACTGTATTTTCCTGCCGGGCGGTGCTATTGCTTTTTCCTAAAACCGCGCTGGACTTTGTTCCGCTTCCAGAGGCAACCTGAATGTCCGACGACTGATAACCAGCTTCCTTGGATGCATCAACTGACCTCTTTTCCATCAGCCGGTCTATCTGCAGGTCTATCTCTGAGATGAGAGAGAAGACTGCATCCATGGAGCTGTCGAATGAATCCTCAGAGGCATGCTTTCCGTCTCTGGCCAGAACCCGGATCTTATAATCTCCTGCAGCCAGATCCCGGGAGGACCATTTCCAGCTTGCTGATTCGGACCATCTGCCCATATCCCGGCCATTGAGCTGGAATTTGTAGAGGATTTTATCGCCTTCTGGGTCCAGGGCCTCTGCCGTCCAGATTATGGTTGCACCCTGGACACGAGGACTGGCAATGTCTGGCACAAGGGCCAATAGAGCAGGCGGCTGATTGGAGTCGGCAACATTAATAGTGATAACCGCATCCTGGAAGCTGTCGAAAGAGTCTTCTGAGGCATGCTTTCCGTCTCTGGCCAGGGCCTTAATCCTGTACTCGCCAGGCAAGGCAGAAGAGGTATCCCAGACCCAGGAATTCGAGGATGACCACCCCCTAACTTCTCTGTCGTTAGCCAGGAATTTGTAGGAGATCTCGTCTGCTTCAGGATCAACGGCAACTGCAGCCCAGGTTATGACGGAGCCTCTGGCCTGAGGACTGGATCGGTCCGCTTTTAGCTCAGTAACCTGTGGGATGCTGTTGGGAGAGGTCAG
>JAFGNK010000042.1 GCA_016927055.1 Methanotrichaceae archaeon
CAGGATTGCGGGATCTAACGAAAACCCTTTGGATCATCCATCCGACCAAGTCCTGCCACTTCCATCAGCTCCACTGTGGCTTCTCTCCGCTCTTGGAAAAAAGTGCTCTTTTTGTCAGGTATTAACAAATACTAGCAAGGTTATGCGGGGGACGGGAGTCGAACCCGCGAACACCTTCGTGACAGGGTCCTAAGCCCTGCGCCTTTAACCACTTGGCAACCCCCGCGCTTCTGCCTGCACCCTTTTAGGGCTCGGCCACATAAAAGAACTATGCTCTACTAGAACTTTGCGATCCCTTCCGGATTTGCAGTTTGCTTCTCTCCCTCCTCGCCGCTGCAATCAAGGACCTCATCTCCTCCGGCGCAAGCGTATGCCTGTGCTTTTGGTCCTCCCACTCCCGCCGGAAGGGATAAAAGTACTCGTAAAGCTCCAGTACATCTCTGGAGTGCAGCACCACTCCCTCTTCAATCACTGACATCTTGATGTGCAGGGGCAGTATTTCAAAGATGTGCACGTCATACTGGTCGTCACGAAGAAGGGAGATGAACTTCCTCCACAGCGCTGCGCGGTCGGTGGCCTGCGGAGCCACAAGGCACAGGTCTATGTCGCTTCTTGGCCCGGCCTCGCCCCGAACCTGGGAGCCATAGAGCAGCACTCCCAAGATTCGCTCCTCCCAGAAGGGATCTTGCAGAAACGAGAGCTTCTTCTTTACTCTGGCGGCAACGTCCTCTCCAGCCAATTCTCCACCTCTTCGCCGAAGGTCATGATCCCGTCAAGCAGATCCTTCATGCTTTGCAGAGCGAGAAGATCGTCTCTCCGATTATACCTGTGAACCAGATGATTGCGAAGGCCGTTGGCCTCGATGAGGACCTCTCTTGAGCTGGTCGCGAGAGCCTGCAACCTCTCCAGGTTGCTGTAATCATCCTGAGACTTAATGCCCGAATCCTTGCACATCATTGCCACCAGATCCAGGCAGGCCTCCACCGCCTCTTGAAAGGCCTTGTAGGATGCCAGCTTCGTCTTATCATCCTCTAAAAAATCCTCGGGCGAGGTCTGCTCCAGCCATTCCTGCACCTGTCCGGCTCTCTTAAAAACCGTATCAAGCTTATCTTTGTATCTGCCGGATCTTTCCATGGTTATATGCATCATAGAACGGATCAGTCCCCGCTCCTCTTCTCACCCATCAGCCAGGCCATAACGGCCTTGCTGGTATGCATCCGGTTCTCCGCCTCATCAAATACGGCGCTCTGCGGCCCGTCCATCACCTCGTCTGTGATCTCCTGCCCCCGGTGGGCGGGCAGACAGTGCAATGCGATGGCCCCGTCGGCCGCCCGGCCCATGAGTGCGGCATTCACCTGGTACTTTCCGAATACCCGCAGGCGCTCCGCCTCCTCGGCTTCATCTCCCATGGAGACCCAGGTATCGGTAACCAGCACATCCGCGCCCCGGGCCGCATCTGCCGGCTCCTCCACCATGCTTGGCAAGCCCCCCAGCCGCTTCGCCTGCTCGATGATCTGCGCCTTTGGCTGATAGCCTGGGGGCGAAGCCACCGTGATCTCCATTCCCAAAATGGCCGAAGCCAGGATAAGCGAGTTGCAGACGTTGTTTCCGTCGCCCACCCAGGCCAGGCGCAGTCCCTCCAGCTTGCAAAAGCGCTGGCGCATGGTCTGCAGGTCGGCCAGAATCTGCAGGGGATGCTCCCAGTCGGAGAGGGCGTTGACCACAGGCACGCTGGCGTGCTGGGCGAGCTGGACCACTGTGTTGTGCGAGTAGACGCGAGCAGTGATGCCGTGCACATAGCGGGAGAGCACGCGCGCCGTATCGGCCACGGTTTCGCCACGTCCCAGCTGCAGCTCACTCGCCGACAGATAAAGCGGATGGGCGCCCAGCTCCGCTGCCGCGACCTCCAGGGAGACGCGGGTGCGCGTGGAGGGCTTCTCAAAGATCATGGCCAGGCTTTTCCCAAGGAGCGGTTGGCCGTGACCGCCCCGCCTGACCCGGAAGGTCTCGGCGCTCTCCAGCAGCCGCAGGATGTCATCTTTAGAAAGATCGGAGATGGAGATGAGATTCATGACTTTTTTTTCTCCTCAGCCCTTGATCCTTGCCTGGATTTCTGATATCTGGGTTACCTTCTCCTCGGCTGCAGAAACAATGGCCTTGATGCTCTTAAAGCCGGGAATGCTGCTTTCTGAGACGGCATCGGAGACGAGCTGATTGGACCAGGGACTGTTGTACATGAAAGCCAGGCCCGGATGCGGATTATCCTCAGAGGTCTTGGCGGCCACAACCACGCTCCCCACATCATTTTTCACCAGCACCCGAAGCTTCTGCCCGTCTTTGGCACCCAGTTTGGCCAGGTCCTGCTTGTCCAAAATGATCTGGGCGCTCTGGTCTCTGTACTCATCGGAAAAACGGCTCTTCCTTCCCGCTTCATCCTGGAAGATGTCTCGCATGGTAACCACGGTGACCTCCACTTCTGTGGCCATTTAAATCGCCTCCATTATCCTGGTTAAGATCTGTTCGTCCGTGGGCAGATCAGACTTCATGATGGGCTCAAACTTGATCTTCACCCCATCCATGCGCACGCCCGTGCCTCCCGCCTCCAGGCCGGATAGCGCCGAAGGAATGACGACCTTGGCACCGTCCGTGGTAAGCGAGCGGCGCGGATCTATGGCGATAAGGGGAACTTTTGCCAGAGCCCGGGCTGTACCGAAGGGCAGCGCCGAGAAGGGGTCCGAGCCAATGATCAGCGCCGCGTCGCAGGTCTTGGCCGCGGCTACCACACTGTGCTCCGGCCCGTGCGCCGGTTTGCCGTCCTTGAACGATACGCGATTGATAAAACCGGTCTTTTCCAGCAATAGCTCGTTAAAGCCGCGCATGTTGTAGTGCCCCACCATTGGAACGACCTTGAAGGTGGTAATCTCATTTAACCTGGCCAGCAGCTTCTCGAAGAGATCCATCTTCTCCTGCAGGGAATAAACCATGCCCAGTCCCGCAAAGATCACTCCCCACTCCGTCTTCTTGAGAATGCTTCCTAGCCCGATCATCTTTTTCTTGTCGCCCACCCTGGGAATTTTTCCCTCCAGCACCGCCAGGATGGCCTCCATGAACTGTGCGTCCCCGCTCGGTGCCACCTGGAAGTAATAGTTGGGGCACAGATTCGCCGTAGCAGACTTTCTCACATCCACGGCGATACAGGTCCTCTCCTCCTCGTAGCTCTTCTGCCTCTTCTCTCCCCGCGGGTAGTAAGAGAAGCGGGAGAGATGCCTGGGGTGGCTGCTGGATGGGTCCGACCCCCAGAATATGCTGGTGTCGGCATAGTTTCGCACGTCGTCCAAAGTGCAGGTAGGAAGCTTGCCGGATAAAATGCGCTCCATTAAAATTCCCTGGCAAGATGAGGAGGTATCATCTATGGTCGCGCCCAGTTTCTCCGCCAGCTCTATGCCCACAGCCTGTGCCTCCAGAGTGGAGTTGGACCAGCCGTACAAAAGCGGGCTCTTGGCGCTCTTTAAAATCTCCGCCGCCTTTGTGATTGCCCTGTCCAGGTCAACCTGCTCACCGTCGATCATGGGCACCGTCCTCTCCGTGAAGGCCGCCTGGAAGTGTCCATGCCCCTTGCGGCAGAGGTTCTTCACATGGGTGAGTGCACCATCCTTTTCCGCCGCTTCAATATCCTCGCAGAGAAGCGAGCATCCCGTGCATATTGCCATTTGCTTTTCACCTTCCTCTTTTTCACCTAAACGAACTCTATGGCCTTGCTTGGACAGGTCGCAGTGCAGGCATTGCAGAGGGTCTTGTTGGGCCCGAAGCGCCGGCATTCTTCCAGGTTGCCACAAACTACTATGCCGTCTTCCACCTTCAGGATGACCTTATCGCTCTGCGGGCCCAGACCTACGCCGCACCTTGTGGGCTCTGCGGCCACATTGACGGGACAGGCGACAACGCAGTTGCCGCAGCCAAAGCACTTCTCCGGGTGTATGATCAGGCCGGTCTCCGAGGCATTTTCGAGGGGTGCCATCACCTCTCGCAGCTTTTTCAGCTTGGCCTCGTACTTCTTTTCCTCAATTAAGGGAGTGCATTCATCGATCTTCTTCTCCCGGCCCAAGAGGCCCACGGCAAAAGCCATGCAGGTATCAAGCCCGCACTTCTTGCAGTTGGTCTTGGGCAAAAGCATATAGATCTCCATGGCGCCGACCATAACGAAAACCTCAATTTGGGAAAGTTATAACGAAGCTTTGTTGCATCGATTCTATTTATGGGCTGCGCAAACCTTTTCATAGTTCTTGAGTCTAATGGCTCTACTAATGCCTTTCAGCAATCCCATGGCCCTTCTGGGTCTCCTCTCCATCATTCCCCTGATAATAATATACCTTATACGTCCCCACCCCAAGGAGGTCCGCTTTTCCGCTACGCAGTTTTTGCGAGAGGGCGAGGCAGAGCGCTCCGCGGTGCTCAGCCGCCTGATTAATGATCCTCTATTCTGGGTGCAGCTTCTGGTGCTTTGCTCTCTATCGGTCGCAGCGGCCGGGCCTTTTACAATGGAAGAAGGGCCAGCCAGCAGCCATCTGGTAGTGGTCCTGGATGGCTCGGCCAGCATGCAGGCCAGCTTTTCCCGGGCTTTGCAGATGATCGAGCCCTACCTGAACAAATACCAGAGGATCAGCATCGTGCTGGCAGAGAGCATGCCCTTGACCGTTCTTCAGGAAGGCACACCTGCTGAAGCCAGGGATGCCCTGCGGCTGCAAAAGGCTAAGGCCGTCTCTTCCGACCTCTCCAGCGGAATGACGCTTGCCGGCAGCTTGCTGGCGGGGGAAGGAGGACACATGCTGGTGGTCTCCGATTTCATAAGCTGGATGGGTGACGACCCGGAAGCTACCCGCAAGATCCTGCAGGCAGACGGCCGGATGAGCATAGTCTTTGCCGATTCCTATCAGGGAGGCGACAACCTGGCCCTGGTGGAGTCCTGGAATGTGCCAGGTCCGGGATATGTCAACCACACCGCTCTGGTGCATAACTTTGGTCCGGCCAGAGTAGTCCCCCTCACCATCCGCGGCCCGGGTGGATCTACCAGCCGGACGGTGCAGATGGCAGGGGGGGCAGACTACTATCTCTCTTTCACCGCTTACCCTGGAGTCAATGAGATCTCATTGGATGTGGAGGATGCAGTCGCCTGGGACAATCATGCCTACATCTATGTAACTGACCTGGCCAAAAAGAGGATCCTCTACCTGGGCGAAGAAGGACCGGCCCTGGCAGCTCTTCAATCTCTGCCCAATGTACAGGTTGAGACCTCCGGACAGCTAAGCAGCTTCGACCTGATCGCGGTGGCCAGGAATGCCTCTCTGGATGGCGAACTCAATCGCTACATTGACGGAGGAAGGGTGATATTCATCGCCTCTGACCAGGAGAGCCCGGAATATCTGCCCGTGCGGGTGACCGGCGAGCAGGCAGGCCCGGCCAACCTCTGGGTGAGAAGCGAGGGCTTTGCTAAAGGCGTGCACTTCGATGAGATTGGCATTTTTCGCTTTCCCCAGGCAGCTTCCCGGAAGGGCTCCACCACATTAGTTGAGGCCAATGGTGTCCCTATCCTCTCCTACTGGCGCCTGGGAAAAGGGATGGTGGTTTACAATGGCCTGGAGATGGATTCTGATTTCTACCTGCGCCCGGAGTATCCCATCTTCTGGTATCAGATGGTGAGCTGGATCACGGATGTGCCGGACATAACCCAGTCCAATCGCAAGACCGGCGAAGTGCTCCATCTGGGCGAAGCGGCTGTGGTAGAGACGCCTTCCACAAGCCATTTCGTCAGCAGTCTGCTGCTGGATGAGGTGGGAATCTATCGCTTCCAGGGAAAAGCTGTGGCCGCAAATATGTATGATCCCAAAGAATCCTCCCTGCAAAGGAAAGATGGCGTTGATGCGGGCCAGTTCGTAGGCGGCAGCCGGGAAACCATCGTGGAAAAGGACCTCTCCAACTGGATCATCGCATTGGCAGCTCTTGCCATCCTGCTGGAGCTGGCCGTTATGCGCAAGAGGAGGGAGACATGATCCTGGATCTTTATTTTGCCACGCCAGAGCTGCTCTGGGCCATCCCACTGCTCTTGCTCTTGGGCGCGGCCTTCATTCGCAAAAGGGCTAAGAACAGGCTCTTTGCCGCCTCAAGGCTTCTCGCCTTTTGCCTGATCATAGCTGCCGCTGCCAATCCCTATTTTGTGGAGGAGCATACTGTCCAGTCGCAAACGCCCAGCATCACCATCCTGGATGATCGGACAGGATCTATGGGCATCTTTGACCCCGATGTCGCGACGCGGGTGGATAGCTGGGTAGATGCGCCGGTACGCACCTTCTCCGGGGATGCTACTCCCCTGGGTGACCGGATCATGCAGTATGCGCTGCCGGGCAGCACTCTTCTCTTGCTCTCGGATGGCTACAGCAATAGCGGCCGTCCTCTGGCTGATGCCCTGGCCCTGGCGAAGGCCTCCAATACCACGACCTTTGCTCTCTCTCTCGCACCGCAGAGGGATGACGCCAGCGTAGAGATCTCAGGGACAAACACCGCCGTCCTGGCCGGAGACTATCCCTTCAAAGTGATTGTGCGTTCTTCGAGAAGCTATCAGGGACCGCTTTCCGTCTTTGCCGACGACAAGCTGATCTACAGCGACACGATAGTATCCAACGGCAGTGCATCCATCAAGATCTCCCATTCATTCCTGGAGACGGGAAACCATATCCTGCGAGCCGCAATTACCCCTGATCTGCAGCCTATAAACGACATTTACCAAAAGGCGGTTTACGTGGTCCCCAAGCCAGAGGTTCTGCTCATCTCCAGCAGTGACTCTCCCCTGGCCAGGAATCTCAATGATCTTTACAAGCTGACACTCGTTTCCGAACTCCCGGCTGCATTACAGGGCTATAAAGCCGTAGTGCTCGACGACATCAGATACCATTCCAATCTGGATCCACTGCGAGGTTACGTGCGCGAAGGCGGTGGGCTGGTGGTAGTAGGAGGCGAGGACGCCTATGACCTGGGGGGCTATCAGAACTCCAGCCTGGAAGAAATTTTGCCGGTGCGCTCTGTGCCCAGCATCTTTGAGGGTGGCAAGACGATCATCTTCGTGCTTGACATATCCTTTTCCCTGCTCTCCACGCGCACAGGGGATGGCACGCCTCTGCTCGATTACGAGAAGGCTCTGGCGATAGAGCTTCTCAAGTCACCTCATTTCCGGGACTATAAGGTGGGCCTGATTGTATTCGGCACCAAGGCCTACAATGTGCTGGATCCGGTCCCCCTGTCCCGGGGTGAGAGCGTTCTTCGGGAGAGGATAATGGGTTTGGCGCCCACGGGCACGGAGAACAGTTACCTGGATAGCGGCCTGGAGCTGGCCTGGGATATGCTCAACGTCAGCGGCGGCCAGGGCGAATTGGTCATACTCTCGGATGGAAACCTCTACAACTACCCGGAAGTGGTGCAGCGTTCCATCGACCTGCTCAGAGAGATGAACGTCACCACCCGTCTCATACAGGTGCAGGCCTTCCCGGGAAAGACAGGACCACTCTATGATACAGAGGGCAGATTGGTATCGTTTTATGGTATGGCGGACCAGACGGGATCGGACTATTCCGCCTTCGTCTATCCTGACTCGTTGACCACTACTATACAAGAGGCCTCTTCGGACATATCTCCCCGGGAAGACAGCCTCTCCGGATATGCGGTAAATGTGGTCAATAAGAATCACTACATCAGCGCCGATCTGGATTTGAACGCCATAGTTACCGGCTTTAATGATGTCACGCCCAGATCCGGAGCCCAGCGTCTGGTGGCTCTGCCTGACGGAAAACCGGTCTTGACCGTGTGGCGCTATGGCCTGGGCAGGGTTGCGGCGCTCACGATCGACGATGGCAGTGCCTGGGCCGCTTCAATCTACGCGAGGCCCAGTTCGCAGCTGAT
This sequence comes from Methanotrichaceae archaeon, assembly GCA_016927055.1. Taxonomy (GTDB): domain Archaea; phylum Halobacteriota; class Methanosarcinia; order Methanotrichales; family Methanotrichaceae; genus Methanothrix. The sequence continues at coordinate 7,948 of JAFGNK010000042.1, forward strand.
TTCTTCCACGGTGAATTGGGCGGTAGGCGATCCGCGGCCCCAGGAAAATCGTGTCGAGGCGGATGATGGATGGCAAGGCACACCCTTATCCGTTACCATCAGCAGCAATGCCCGTCCCAGCCTTCCCGATGCCGATGTGGAAAAGGTGGGCGATAATCGATATGTAGCTACATTTACGCCCAACAGTTCCGGCATCTACTATATCGGGAGCTATGGTCTGGCAGTCAACTACCCATTAGAGTATCGGGATACTGGCTTTAATCCGGAGCTCTCCCGGCTGATCATGGCCAGTGGCGGAAAGGTCTTCACTGAGGATGAGGCCCGCCGCAGCCTCGTTGTTGAAGCCGAACGTGTCAGCCAGAGAACCGTGCAGGAGAGGCTCTCTCGTCGAGACATCCTACTGCTCTTAGCTCTGCTGATATTCCTGGCAGAAATACTGTACCGAAAGCGTGACGAGATGCGCAGAAGAGGGCGATTTCGAGGATGATGATACACCATCAGATTTTAATAGCATAATCAGCTTTATTGGTGGTATATTGCGGAGGTAACTGCCACCAAATGAGTTCTCAAATGTGTACCGTCTGCGGCCTTCCCAACGAGCTCTGCATCTGCGAGGAGGTTGCCAAGGAGCAGCAGAGGATAGCCGTGAAAGTACAGAAGCGCAGGTATGGAAAAGAGGTGACAGTCATCCAGGGCATTGATCCTCATGAGATTGATCTTCAAGAGCTTTGCACCCATCTCAAATCCAAACTGGCCTGCGGCGGCACGGTTAAAGAAAGCCTGATTGAGCTGCAGGGCAACCATATTCAAAGGATTAAGGAGATCTTGGTGAAGAAGGGATTTGGCGCAGATCAAATAAGCACCTGAATTCCCTAAATCTTAAGATCTGCAGGCCGATCCTAGCGCTTGCTTATTTTTCTTTTGGAAGAATTTTTTAGAATAAATTTAAAAAATTTATAACCCTGTTTGGCTTTGCTCAATAGATGTTTTCAGTAGATCTCTTCTAAATCCTCGATGTGAGCGAAGGCATCGTTTAGCTGTTTTCGGGCCCTGGTTCTCTTCTCCTTCTCGTCCTGCATGCCGCGAGCCGCCTGGGCATAGATGGATTCCAGCTCTGGGGCGCTGGCCACGGTGAAGACTGAGAGCACCTTGGGCCGTCCCTTCTTTACCACGATTCCCTTGAAGACATGGCCTGCGCTGGCGGAGAGCCTTTCCACCTCTTTGGTGATCTCATCCATATCCAGATGCTCTCGAGAACCCTGAATTATAACCATGGCTCTAGCGGCATCATCTGCGACATTGGCCGGATACAGTAAATTGGCAGGCTTGAGGCTGTTCTCAATGGCGTCCCTGATGGACAAATTCTTGCTATCTGCCTGATAAAATCCCATAGTGCCAATGCGTAGCCCCCCATTCATCACTGTCTTGAAGTCGCCAAGATCGGTTACAGAGAGCATTTCTGAATCCAAGGATTCGATCAAAAATAATAAACGCTGGGCGATCATGCCGTTGATTTTATCGTAGGCAGAGGCGATATCGCCGCCAAACCTCTTCATGTACTGATTGTCGGCCAGTATGATGCCCTCTGCGTCTACCTCCATCAGCTCTCTCATGCTGAATGCGGCATTTTGCAGGTAGATGGACCCCTCCTCTCGGAAGGGCAAAACGGCCACCGTGATGACGGTGATATCCCGGTACTGTCTCTTCAATTCGTTTATGAGCAGAGGCGAGAACGATGAGCCGGTTCCGCCTGAAGCAGATGTGATCACAAAGGCAATATCGAAGTCGCCCCTTTTCTCGATCTCGCCCATGATCATGTCGCGATTGTCCATAAAAGCCTGCTTGCCCACATTTCTATTGGCACCCACTCCGTGCAAATTGGGGACATGCAGTCTATCTTTGGCCGTGGTGAAGCGCAGTTCCTTGAGATCATTTACGGCTGTATTGACGGCTAATGTCTCCACTCGACTGGGGAATTTGGGCCGCAAATAATACTTGGCCAGCTTGGAGGCTCCGCTGCCCCCAAAAGCCTCCTTATTTATTGCGTCCAGTATTCGATTTCCGCACTGGCCTACGCCGAGCATGAGTACGTTAAGCATGATATCAAATCTCGCTGTAGTTTTAATTAGCTTTAGTCCTTAATTAGCTTTTGATTTTCGTAATTTGGATCTCGATGGATGAACCTTCTTCTTAGATATGTCTCTCCATCAATATTTATACTCTCTGTATCGCCTATACATCCAGGCAATGACGATTGCAATTGGGATAATAAGTAGTAGATATTGATATTTATACTCTCGTTCCAGGACAACTACCTTTGCGGTACTCTCCCGAATAACGGATCCATCTCCTCCGTCATAATTGACTCTGAGGCGAATGGTGTAGTTGCCCGGCTTTTGGCCCGAGAGCATGGCCGAATAATTCTCATATGCTTCCGGCAAGATCTCAAAGAAGCTCTTCTCCAGGCCAGAGACCTGCAGGCCCTCGGGTGGATTGACCCCTCCATTCGCTTCTATTCTGGTTGCGGGAGCAGTTCCTAAATTGGAGATGCTGATGTTCAGCATGCCTTCGCCATCCAGAGCTATCGGGACCTTGCTGGTAAGCTTTATGGCCAGATCTGCCTTGCTCTTGGGGCCTATCAGAATGTTAAAGGGCACCGAGCTATTTGATTTGGCATTCTTCTTTGAGTCGGTGTAGCTGACCTGTATGGCAGGAACCCGAATAGAGCCTTCTTTTACGGCGTTCATCACGTAAACCGCCGAATCGGACTGCCCGGAGTCCAAAGTCTCCTTAATCTTGGGCGGATAGCCGGCGACATAAGAAAATTCCGGAAGGGGTGGTACATCTTCTGCTATTATACCAAGAGCCTGTCCCGTGCCGGTGTTCTTGACGGTGATGGTGACCTTAACCTCGTCGCCCACACTCATCTGATTCTTGTCGAAGCTCTTTTGCACAGAAAGCTCAGGCTTGTCTAAAGCTGCCGCAGGCCTTTCTGAGGCACGCTTCCTGGCTGTTCCCAGGCCCTGCTGATATTCTATCCTCACTTTGGCAGACTGCTCATCGAAAATATCCGCTACTGTAATGGTGACGCCCCTGTTTTCCGCGCCCCCATCGAAATTATTGGGGCTGTCTTGCAAGAGGGCTCTTTGCTCATCAAGCGACCCGCCTATCTTGGAGATCCTCATCACCACCAGCCCGTCTCTCACCGACTGTATCTCAATGAGCTCCATCTGATAATCGCCCAGATCGATGCGGTCTCCAATATTGAGGGTGAAATCCTTGAAGGTCACCTCATCATCATCATCATTGGATTTTTCGCCATAGGCTGCTTGAATCAATAGAATAGAGAGTAGCAGATAGACCAAACATGGCCGATTGACCAAATGCCTCATCTCAGGAACACCATCTCTGTGCATCATATTATTTTTCGAGCGCATTATTTACTTTTACCGATTTGAATTTTGCTCTATTTTTGTTCGATCCGTGCGTCTATCTCCAGGCTTAAATCGATCCATTTCGCATTTCTGGTAAGGGCTCCCAGAGATATCACATCTACCCCGCTGGCGGCATATTGCGGGATATTGTCAAGCGTTATGCCTCCGGATGCCTCCAGAAGCACGTTATTATTAAGGCCCTTCTCTCTGAGAAGCTCGACTGCCCGGGCAATCTTCTCCGGGGCCATATTATCGAACATGATGATATCTGCGCCGCCTTTTGCGGCTTTAATCATGTCATCCTGGCTCTCTACCTCCACCTCGATCTTCTTGGTGAAGCTGGCGCGCTCCTTGGCGCGGCTCAGGCATTCCTCCAATCCCAGAATTTTTATGTGGTTGTCCTTGATGAGCACGGTATCGGAGAGATTGAACCGGTGGGTATCGCCACCACCCAAAAAGACGGCCTTCTTCTCGAATACCCGGAAGCCTGGCGTGGTCTTGCGAGTCGCAGCAATGCGTGCCCGCCCGTCAGCAGAAAGGACGCACTCTCGAGCTAATGTGGAGATGCCGCTCATGCGCGCCATGAAGTTCAGGACCAGTCTCTCGGATTGCAGTATGCCTCTGGCACTTCCGCGCACAAAGAGGACCTCGCTTGCTGCGGGCACGAACTCGCCGTCATCATAAAGAGGCTGGGCCGTCAGACCAAAATATGCAAAAATCTCCTGCGCCTCAGCCAGGCCCGAGATGATACAATCCTCTTTGGCAATGATGACGGCCTTTACCTCGATTTCAGGAACGAGGCTGCTGGAGTCGTCCCACTCGCCCAGGTCCTCGCTCACAAATCGTTCCAGCTCTGACGGTAGCATACCGCAAAGGTTTTGATGTCCAATTGATTTATAGCCTCCGATGCCTATCAAGATCGGGCTTGTTGGGTGCGGCGCCATAGGGGCCGAGATTGCAAAAGCAGTAGATTGCGGTGCTATAGACGCAAATTTAGTTGCAGTATGCGATCACAATGCGGTAACAGCGGCGGCGCTTATCGACAGCTTACAGCATAAGCCGGTCAAGGCCAAACTGGAGGAGCTGGTGAGCCTCTCTGAAGTAATAGTAGAGGCGGCAAGCCAGAGGGCTGTTCCGGCCATAGCCAGGGCTGCGCTGGTAAAAGGAAAGAAATTGATGATCATGAGCGTGGGAGCTCTTGCTGATATCGAGTTCTTCACCGAGGTGAAGGGCCTGGCCAAAGAGCACGGCTCGCTGGTTTACCTCCCCTCAGGAGCGATATCGGGCCTGGACGGACTTAAGTCTGCCAGCATGGGCACTATTCGAAAAGTGACTCTCACCACCACCAAAAATCCCATTGGGCTGAAGGGCGCTCCTTTCATTCTGGAAAATAAGATCGACCTGGATGCGCTCGCCGGGCCCACCTTGATCTTTGAGGGAAGTGCATTGCAGGCAGTGAAGGCCTTCCCGGCCAATGTCAATGTGGCCGCCACCCTTTTCCTGGCAGCCGGGGAGAGCGATGTGCAGGTGAAGGTGGTCGCCGATCCAGGCATCCATGTAAACCGGCATGAGATCGTGGTGGAGGGCGACTTTGGGA
>JAFGNK010000043.1 GCA_016927055.1 Methanotrichaceae archaeon
AAAATTGATTTTATGGGCTTACCAGATCCTGCAGCTTACAGCAACTCAAGGGCCTCTCGACCGGTCTGACCGACCTTCAGTCCCAGCTTCTCTGCGGCAGGATTCACCTCCTTGACGATGCCCTGCAGAAGGTCTTCTATTGTGGCAATCGAGCTTCCCTGAGACGGCCTGACCCTGGCTGCCGGGTAGCCAAAGTTGTTAAGGGCAGCGACATCAAAGGCCCCGCAGCCCACCATTCCCACATCTGTAACCACACTGACCAGATTGACGGGGCCGAGAGCTATTACATATCCATCGGCCTGCTTCTTGGTCAGTTGTACCGTTATGTGATTCATTTCTCGCACCTGCCCCTCATTTTTTATCACAATGATATTAGTAAATTGGCTGCATCAAAACTGCCGGCCGCACCTCCTGGCCTTGCCTATGCAATTGCGGGTATATAGCGGCCCGTATCTTTGCATTTCCGCTTCACTGGCTTTAGTATGGTATCGCCATGCTAGACGGCAGTCATCTTCGATCTTCAATGAATCCGGGGTGCACATGGGCAGGGCCCATCCCGCCTGATCTTGCTCAAAGATATAATAGATCCAAAAATGATTGAGGTCCACTTTAAATCCATCTACGGCAGTAACCATGGCCCCATGATGGCAGGTGGCACTTTCATCTGGCGTATACTCGATGTTCGCTACCTGTGCCAAAGCATCCAGAGCACTGATTCCCGGCTTTGCTTCTAGCTTTTTGTGCCGGATGTCATCGTTGCCATAATTGACGTAAACGTCGATCTTGATCTTGGTTTTGATCTTGGGACGGCCGAACAGCATCAGATCTCATATTACCAGCACGATCTTAAGAACGCTTTCATTGCTTTTATCATAATATCTTGCTTGACGGCTGCGGCACCCGGCAATTATGAGGATATCATTATCTGCAATTTATATAAAAAAAAGTCACAGAGATGATCGGGAAGAACACAACAATTGAACTTATCTCTTGACAACGACTACAGCAAGAACTGTGGAAGTCAAAGCCATTGCTGCCAGCAGCAGACCGACCAGCTTGAATCTCAGATCCATAATACATTCACCTCCCAATAGTTTTAAAATGAAATATGTGCGTCATTTGACTATTTAAATTTATCTTGTTTGTAAATTCGGTTTCTTAATCTAATTTGGCAGGAAAGTAAGAGCTTTTCCAAATCCACAATTCAGCCCTGCTTCGTCCCAGTAAGAAGCCACTTGGCTGCTCAATGCATTGAATGACTCATCATTTCTCCCGGCCGCTCAGGGCGCAGAGTGGCAAAAGTTTTATAGCAGCGCGTGCTATGCTTGTCTTATGACGCACGAAATCTCTGTGGGGAATCGTCTTCTACGACGTTCGCTCGCTTGTTGATGAAAAAGTCCGCATTTTTGACACCACTCTTAGGGATGGCGAGCAGACTCCTGGAGTATCTCTCACTCAGGAGGAGAAGCTCAAGATTGCCTGGCAGCTTGACAAACTCGGCGTGAATGTTATCGAGGCCGGATTTCCCGTGTCCTCCAAAGGCGAGTTTGACAGCGTCCGGCAGATCGCCAAAGCCGGCTTGCAGGCCCAGGTCTGCGGCCTCTCCCGCATTGTGAAAAAGGATGCAGAGGCCTGCCTTGATGCCGATGTGGGCATGGTGCATGTCTTCGTTCCCACCTCCGATATCCAGATAGCTCATACCATAAAGATGAGCCATGATGATATCGTAGCCGGAGCTATGGAGACGGTGCAGTTTGTAAAGGACAGCGGCAGAACATGTCTCTTCTCAGCCATGGATGCCACCCGCACCTCGCCCCAGTTTTTGCACCGCATATTCAAGGCGGTGGAAGATGCGCATTGCGATATCATTAATATCCCGGATACGGTGGGAGTGGCAGTTCCTTCTGCCTTCTATCGCTTTGTCAAGGATATCTGCGATGATGTCAGCATGGTGGTCGATGTGCACTGCCACAACGATTTCGGCCTGGCCGTGGCCAACAGCCTGGCGGCAGTGGAAGCCGGGGCCCGAGAGGTGCAGGTTTGCGTGAATGGTCTGGGCGAGAGGGCCGGCAATGCCAACCTGGCCGAGACGGTGATGAGCCTGCACTCCATTTACGGCGCTAAGACCAGCATAAAGACGGAATACCTGGTTGAGACGGCGAGAATGGTAGAGCGGCTCACCGAGGTCAAGATACCTATTACTGCTCCCATCGTGGGCGAGAATGCCTTCTCTCATGAGAGCGGCATTCACAGCCACGGAGTCATCGAAAACAGCAAGACCTTTGAGCCTGGCATCATGACCCCGGAGATGGTAGGCCACAAGAGGCGCATAGTCTTGGGCAAGCATACGGGACGGCATGCCGTGGCCAAAGTGCTGGAGGAAGCTGGCTACCAGCCCACCATAGAGCAACTGCAAGAGATCTTGGAGCGGGTTAAGGAGCTGGGCGACAAAGGAAAGCAGATCGCCAATATCGATCTTCAGACCATTGCCGACGTGGTGATCGGAGAAGTGGCCAAGGGCAGCCAGGCTGTGGTGCTCAAAGAGGTCTCGGTTATGACCGGAAACATCATCACGCCCACAGCAACCGTAAGAGCCCTGGTGCGAGGAAAAGAGAGGGTGTTCGCCAATACCGGCGTAGGGCCGGTAGATGCGGCCGTAAATGCCGTGCAGGGCCTCCTGAACAGTGATACATCCATTCACCTCTGCGACTTTAGAATTGAAGCCATATCCGGAGGGGCCGATGCCCTGGCCGAAGTGGTGATTGGAGTTGAAGATGACCGGGGACACAAGGTTTCCGCCCGCTCCGCCCGCGAGGACATAGTCATGGCCTCAGTGGAAGCCCTGGTCAGCGCCATAAACAGATTGATGCTGCAAAATTCCGGAACCAAGCAGAAGAAGGCTTGAATTCTAGGCCTTCCCTACTATTTTTTATATCCACTCCCGGTGCTGCAATGAGGTTGATCTCACGCTTGGCCAAGGTAAAACCACTCCTTGGAAGAACTCGAGGGCCAGACTAAAGGGCCAAACTCGAGGGCTATGAGCCTGTTTTTCTTCTCTTCAGCCATACCAAAAAAGATAATACCATCAAGGCCAAAACAATTGACCGAGGCAGAAATGACAAAGTGGAATGATATCATTTCCCAAAAAAGATCAACATCAACAAAATTGATGCATCCGGAGGAATCTAATCGCTAAATGAACCTTTGCAGGGGGTAATCGACGCGCATTGCCACCTTGATTTCAAGCAGTTTAACAAGGATCGAGACGCAGTACTGGAAAGTGCCCGAAATTCAGGCGTGGTCCGGATGATCAACTCAGGTGTGGACTATTCCACCAATGCCAAGTCCCTGGAGCTGACCAAGAAGTACGATTTCATATCCGCCACCCTGGGGCTTTCTCCCAATACTCTGCAGAGCATAAGAGAGCCGGAACTCAAGATGCTTTTTGAGCAGATAGAAAACAATGCCGGTCAGGCCGTGGGCATAGGCGAGGCAGGGCTTGATTACTATCACTGCAAAGATGCACCCTCAAGGGAGCGCCAGGCAAAGGTTTTTAGCAAGGTGATAGACCTGGCCAGGTCCCTCGATATGCCTCTAGTCATTCATTCACGGGATGCCGAGCAACCTGCCCTAGAGATGGTAAAACACCTTGACAAGGTCGTCTTCCACTGCTACAGCGGCTCAATCGGCACTATGAAAGAGGCCATCGATAGGGGATTTTACATCTCGCTGGCCACCAATCTCTGCCGCTCCGGACGCCATCAGATCCTGGCCAAAAATGTATCACTGGACCGTTTGCTGGTGGAGACCGATAGCCCCTTCCTTTCTCCCCGAAGAGGCAGAAATGAACCCTCATTTGTTCTGGACTCAGTCCGTCTCATTGCCAGGATCAGAGACATAGAGCCACAAGAGATCGCCCGGATAACCTCAGATAATACAAAACGAATTTATAACATCCTATGAAATGCGCTTGAACCGAGAAAATCAAACGAAATCCAAGTCTATCAAGAAAGGGTCAACATGAATCGGATGCCAATACAGTTCGACCATATCATGAGTTACCTGGGCTCCAAGAAGGAGAAGGGGAGAAAGAAGATCGGGCTGCTCGTGGATGGGCCCAATATGCTCAGAAAGGAGTTCCAGATGGATCTGGAGGAGATCCGGGACATCCTCAAGGATTACGGCGATATCAAGATGGGTAAGGTTTTCTTAAACCAGTACGCCTCGGAGAAGTTGGTCGAAGCGGTAGAAAATCAGGGCTTTGAGCCGGTGATCTGCACCAGTGATGTGGATGTGAGAATGGCCGTGGAGGGCGTGGATATGATCTACAATCCAGTCATCGACACCCTGGCGCTGGTCACTCGCGATGCAGATTTAAAACCGGTGCTCATGAAAGCTATGGAACATGGCAAGGAGACCATCATCTTCGGGGCAGAGCCGGGATTCTCAGTGGCCCTGCGAAACTCGGCAGATTATGTCATAGTGCTCCGCGACGGCCAGTATGTTCCGGAATGATTTCGAATGGCTTTTAAGGTAAGAAAATAATGACCTTTATAGTAAGAAAGTAATACGGTTACAAGGGAGCTAAAATTGAATTTACAGCCAGGTCGATATTTTTCCGGCAAGGGTGGCGGGAAAGGATTTGTTGGTGGAAATAGCCCAAAGCTCGGACCACTTCAGGCCATGACGGGTGGAAGGGAAGACTTCAGACGCCGGGATGAATGGAGCGAGCCGAAAATTTCAGGCTACAGCTGGCTAGACAAAATACCGTCGAGCCTTCCCGTATCCTATTCGGGCCTAATATTATTAATATGCATAGTTGTATTTTTCTTGAGCATAATCGCTCCCGGCTTTGTATACAACTATCTGGCCTTAAATCCGGACTTTGTAATGCAAAGGCCCTGGACACTAATAACGCATATGTTCGTGCATGCCAATTTCGACCACCTCTTCTGGAATATGCTCTTCCTCTTCTTCTTTGGCATGGAGCTGGAAAGGCGGGTGGGAGATAAAAAATTCCTGCAAATCTACATCCTCTCCGGGATAGTGGCTGCCTTGGGCCAGATGATGATCTCCGGCGGGTCACTGGTAGGAGCGAGCGGTGCGCTCTACGGTGTGATGGGCTGTCTGGCCATAATTGCTCCAGAGATTCGCGTGCTGCTCTTCTTCGTGATACCATTAAGCATTCGAAGTGCAGTCGTGCTATTTGCCCTGATTGATTTCCTGAGTATGGGTGCGGGGGATAACATCGCCCACATGGCCCATATTGTGGGGCTATTTGTTGGATTGGCCTATGGGCAGGCGATGATGAGAAAGCCTAAATATTACTATGAGCTGTAAGGGCATCTCAATGATCAATTCCCATTTATTTTATTAGCCATTGGCGAATTGCTCATAAGGCAGACCTGCCCTCTGGCTGTCATGCCCTGATCAAAGATTCGTATCTATGTAGAGGATAATTGTGTTGGTAGGATCAGTCTAATGTTAGTTTCAGACTTGCCAGAATCGTCTATAATATCGATAAAGTCGCTGTTCCTTATATGGGACGGGAGAACTGGAGGATAACAATCATAACTGTTAGCGCAATAATTATCTCGCTGTGCAACGCTTCAGCAGTGGTTGACGATTTATCCGACATAAAAAGGCTCATTTCGTCCTTCGAAGACGAGCGCATCGACTCCCAGGATCTGGCCTTTTTCCTGGCCACCCACGGATACGACGCATCTCCCAGGAAAGATTATGTAGAGCTCAAACTAAACAATATGATCTATAAACTCGCCCCCAATGGTAAAATGCCAGGGCTGTGCGACATCATTACCTGAGGTCCTTCCCGGAGCAAGACTATGAAAAGAAGCAAGCAAGAGATCATCGCCCAAATTTTGGAGGTATGCCTGGAAAGTGCCAGCAAGACAAGAATAGTATACCAGGTGAACCTCAACTTCCGAACGATAAATCCTTATTTAGATATTCTCACAAAAAATAGTTTGATAGAAGTAAGCAAAGGAGAGCAAACACTATACAAAACTACGCAGAAAGGTGCGGATCTGCTTGAGACCATTAAAAAAGTCAATGAATCATTGTCGAAAGACTGATTGCACAAAATCATGACGATGCGGGTTTTTTTGAACACGGTATTCAGTGCCATGGCATAATTAATATTATTTTTAAAATGTTTGCTTTGGCAGATAAATCATCCCATTTTTGCTGCAAATAATAAATATAACTCACCAATCATTGAGAATAATAAGGCAAAGAGTTGCAGCTTTATAGCTCAGTGCATGATTATATTAAATTATTCTGCCAGGCAATTGACCAACCCGCATCTTGGACCAAACTTTTTATACTTCAAGATACGTATTAAAAATGGGAATGTAGCAAGAAGGCGATGCAAGATTATAGCTAGAAATGAAGTAGCAATGCATAGAATTCATTTAAAGAAAAATAAAAATGATCTTACGGCACGCTTTAGCGGTGATAGCCTTTGATTTCCATAGCAAAAGGATCGGTTGGCACAATTGTTGGTGAGACCAATCCGTTAGCATTTAAATTTCTTATAAGCAAAGATGTAGGTCGAGGCACATACATAAAAGTCAAGGCCGACGGGAAGGAATGGATTTTAGCTCAGGTGGATGATGTCAAGAGGTCCAATTCTGCCTACAGCGCGAACCAGCTCAACGATGCCGCCAGAAATTATGATTCCCGGGAGATGATGATAGCTGAGACCAGGGTCATCGGCGTAGGAAGCAATGGCAAGCTGCACCTTCCCACCACCCCGGCCCGGCCGGGAGATCCTGTTTTTATAGCAGACGAAAAGCTGATCAAAGCAACGCTGGGCCTGGCCAGGGGAGATATGTACATCGGCATGCTGCGGGGATATGACATCCGGGTGGAGCTGGACGCCAATACTCTTGTGCAAAAGCACTGCAGCGTACTTGCAAAAACCGGCTCAGGAAAATCCTACACGGCGGCAGTAATTTTAGAAGAGCTGCTGGAGAGAAAGGTGGCTCTTCTCGTCATCGATCCCCACGGCGAATATGCCTCCATGAAAGAGGCCAATAAAGTGGGCGACTTTTCCAGATATAAGGTAAAGCCGCGAGGCTATGATGTAACCATCTACACCCCAGGCGAGATGGCCATGAATCCGAGGGCTGACCGGCCTTTTCGCTTCAACGGACTGAACCTGTCTGCCCGAGAGGTCGCGAAGATGATTCCTCACGAGAGCGGCAGCAGCGGCCAGTTAGGATTGCTCTACGAGGCCATCAGTGCGCTGCGGGCGGAGACGGATGCTTATACCCTGGAAGACATCATAGAGCAGGTAGTTCGCAGCAATTCCAAGGCAAAGTGGAATTTAGTAGGCCAGCTTGAATCGCTCCTGGAGCTGGGGCTCTTCTCCGGAACAGAGACGCCCGCAGAGGAGCTTTTGCGACCGGGAAGAGCAGCAGTCATCGATATGACAGGCATCCTCCCTGAGTTGCAGGCCATGATCGTATCTCGACTCTTAACAGATATCTTTGAGGCCAGAAAGCGCAGGCTGATCTCGCCGGGGATGGTGGTGGTAGAGGAAGCTCATAATTACATCCCGGAACGGGGCACAGGAAACGCCGCCTCCACCAGCATCGTGCGCACCATTGCGGCCGAAGGAAGAAAATTCGGCCTGGGGCTGATGATCATCAGCCAGAGACCGGCCCGTGTAGACAAGAACGTCATCTCCCAGTGTAACACTCAGATAATTATGAGGGTCACCAATCCCAATGACCTCAAGGCGCTCTCCAAAGGCCTGGAAGGCATGACTGGCGAGCTGGAAGAGGAGATCAAGAGGCTGCCGGCGGGCGTGGCTATGCTGGTGAGCAATGAGATCGAAAGGCCCATCACAGTCAATATCCGGCCCAGGAAATCCAGACACGGAGGCGTGAGCACCCAGATAGTGATCAAAGACAAGCCTGGTGCTGCCGGGGCACGGACCTCTCGGGGCACGGCAAAAAGATCGGGCACCCTTACGGCAAATCCAACCGGAAGTGTAGCGAGCAAGCCCACCAGGGAAAAGAAAGCAACCGGCCTGCTAAAAAAGGTCTTCGGAGGGAGAAGGGCATAGAAGAGCACCTTTCCCTTTGCGGTTTCGACCGCAGATCTTCTAATGATCCACTTCTGATTAGCAGTATTTTTCCAGAACGACGGGTTCAGGTTCTACCATCATCTCAATTTCGGCATTTTCCATTCCATACCTTCCAAGAGCACAATCCACAAGCCTTCTGGTGTAAGGATGCCGGGGATGGATAAGAACCTCATTTGTTGCACCTTCTTCTACGATCCGGCCTTTGTGCATCACAGCCATGCGATCGCTCACCTTCCTGGCCAGAGCAATGTCATGAGTGACAAAAAGCATGGCCAGCCCCATCTTCTCCTGCAGATTCATGAGGAGCTTTAGAATCTTGGCCTGCACACTCGGGTCCAGAGCCGAGGTGGGCTCATCGGCAATCAGCAGCTTGGGACCGAGGGCCAGAGCCCTGGCGATGGCCACACGCTGCACCTCGCCGCCACTGAGCTGATGGGGGTACCTTTTGAGGAAATCATCATCAACCGGCAGCTCGACAAGGTCCAGAACCTCTTTTGCCCGTCCAAGCCGTGCCTCGTAGCTGCTCTCCCTCTGCACCAGGAGGGGCTCTTGCACTGCATCCAGCACATTCATGCGATGGCTGACAGACTCCTTGGGATTCTGGAATATCATCTGCACCCGGCTGTAAAAAGCAGCGTCTCTCTTGATAACGCTACAGCCTTCTAAGATGAACTGCCCCCGGTCCGGCTCATGAAGGCCCATGATGGTCTTTGAGAGGGTGCTCTTGCCCGATCCGCTTTCTCCTACCAGGGCCAGCGTCTCACCTTCATAAAGAGTGAGAAATACATCCCGCAGCACATAATTGGCCTGGAAAGTGTGGCTGAGACCACTGATTTCAAGCAAGGGCACAATGCCGCCCCGGTGGCAGGCAATTATCCTGCCGTCCAATTCCCTTTGCTTCGGAATTTGCCGGCTGCAAATATCAATCCTCTGCGTGCAGCGCCCATGGAACGGACAACCAGAAAGGCCGTGCACCAATCGACCCGGTATGCCCTGCAGATCTTTGGTTGTGGTCATATCCGGATAGGAGCGGATCAGGCCCCGGGTATAAGGATGATGGGGATCTCTTATCAGGCTCTCAGCTCTTCCCATCTCCACGATCCGGCCGGCATAAAGGACGGCCATCTTATCAGCGAGAGCTGCCGCCAGGGAGATGTCGTGGGTTATGACAATGCAGATCCTTCCCAGAATAGCAGATCGAAATAACCTTATGATATCCGCCTTGGTGAGCGCGTCAAGAGATGCAGTAGGCTCATCGAGTATCAGCAGATCAGGATCATTGACGAGGGCCATGGCGATGAGCACCCTTTGCTTCTCTCCTCCGCTGAGCTGGTGGGGATACAGCCTGGCTTTCTCCCCGTTCAGACCCACAGAGAGTAGGTGCCTCAGAGCCATGTCACCCGCATTTTTGGCGCTGATGCAGCGGTGAACCGTTATGGCTTCTGCAATCTGGTCCGCGATTCGCTGCACGGGATCGAGCGCATCCTCTACATTCTGAAAGACCATGGCCATCTCCCGACCCCTCAGTTGCCGAAGTTCGTCCTCTGGGAGCGCCAGAAGGTTCTTTTTCTGAAAAGAGATCTCCCCTGTAGCAGATCCCCTGGCCAATCCCATGATGGATAACCCCAATGTGGTCTTTCCGGCGCCTGATTCCCCCACAAGGGCAAGACATTCCCCCTTCTCCAAATCGAGGTCAATTCCACTCAATATCTGCGTCTTGCCGAAAGATATCTTAAGATCTCTGATAGAGAGCATTATCCATACCTCGCATTGTCCCTCGCATGGTCTTTTTTCAGCCTCGGGTTCATGGCCGTCTCCAGGCTGCAGGAGAGGAAGCTGATGCCGATCAGCGTTGCCGAGAGGGCCAGGCCGGTAGGAACCAGCCACCACTGCCAGACATCCAGATAGGTGAAAGCCAGGGCCTGATGCATCATTTTTCCCCAGCTGATAACCATGGGGTCAGACACGCCCAGAAATGCCAGTCCGGCCTCCATAAAGACCGCTCTTCTCGCATCCTGCATCATCAGGGCAGAGATGATGGGAGAGAGGTCCGGTATTATGTGGGTGGAAACAATGTGCCTCCAGCCAGCGCCAAAGGTGCGGGCTGCATTGATGTGCATCCTTTCCTTTAAAGAAAGAACCTGGGAGCGAACGATCCTGGCTCCACCCGGCCAGGAGAAGGCAGATATGAGCAGAATTAAGAGAGGCAGGCTGGGCCGAAGGTATGCCGCCACCAGAATCATCACGATGATGGTTGGCAGAGAAATCATAGCGTCCACAATTCTCATGCAAAAGCGCTCATAAAGGCCGCCGGCAAGCGCAGCCGTAGCTCCGACAAGCACGCTTAATAGGGTGGAGAGGAGAGCGACCGCTCCGGCAACCAGCAGTGAGGTCCGCGCCCCATAAAGAAGCCTCACCCAGATGTCCTGGCCCATGGAATCAGTTCCCAGCAAATGATCCATGCTGGGAGGGCTGAAGATTTCACCGGTATAGTCATGCGGCGAATAGCTGGACAGCAGGGGAGCAAAGATGGCCATAAGCGTGACTGTTGCCAGCATGAGCATTCCAATTTTTGCCAGAGGATCATGAGAGATCTCTCCCAGAGGATCAATGTGCATATCTCACCCTCGGATCGAGCCTCATGTAGAGAAGATCAACGAGATAGTTGGCGGAAAGAACGGTAACGGTAACTATGAGAAGTATTCCCTGAATGAGGGGATAGTCACGGGCAGCAATAGCGGTATTGAGAAGCGAGCCTATGCCGGGATAAGAGAAGACTATTTCGATGAAGAGCGCGCCTGTGATCAGATGAGGGATGTGCATGCCGGTGGCAGTGGTCACAGGCAGAAGAGAGTTTCTGCCGGCATGAGAATATTTTATGTAACTCTCGGGGCAGCCCTTGGCCCGGGCGGTGAGGATGAAAGATTCTCCCAGCAGCGTGACCATGGTGTTTCTGGTTAAGAGAAAGATCCCACCCAGCTGCACCAGGACCATGGAGGCCAGAGGAAGAGCCAGGTGCTTTAGGACATCGAGCATATAAGCAAGGCCTTCATATCCGGCGTATGGAGAGGTCGCTCCGGAGAGGGGCATAATATCCAGGCTCACGGCAAAGATGAGAAGCAGCAGGATGCCTATGAAGAAATCGGGAAAGCCGCCCAGGAACATGAGTGAAGCAACCAGGCCCCGGTCCAGGGAGGAGCCGCGACAAAAGCCGGATTCTATTCCCAGAATGATGCCGATTGCGGTGGCTATGACCAGGGCCAGGCCGGCGAGGAGAAGAGTCCAGGGCAAAGCGCCCAGTATGACCTGGGAAACCTGTTCCCGGTAGTAGTAGGAAAAGCCGAGGTCGCCCTGCAAGAGGCCCATGATATAGGCCAGCATTTGATCCCACCAGGATTTATCCAGGGAAAATTGTCGGATCAACTGGGCCTCCATCTCGTCGGTCATGGCCACCAGGGCTTCATCACCGTAGATGGCATGCAGCGGATCACCGGGCATGAGCCGGGGGAGAATGAAGTTGAGAGAAAAAATAGCGCCTAAGGCTATGAGATAGCTCTGAAGGCTGGCCGGAAAGAGATTTTTCCCCAATATCTTCCAAAAGCTATGCTCTCGCTTCTGTTCCAAGATGCTGCATCCAGCTTTTGCACTATTCACTTTTTCACTCCTTAATTGCACGATTGTTCTCTACCACGCCTTGATTCCTTTCTTATGCATCCGCCCACAGCTCAATCTCCCTTAATACCGGCTTTCTTTCTGCCAGGCGATCCCGGCCTGAGGAAAGGAGTCGATTCCTGCTGAGTAGGGCTTGATGTCCAGCAAGATGGAGCCGTCCAGGGCGTCCATGCCCCTCACCTTCAGCCGGTTTCCCTTGACTTCTTGCAGCTCTACTACGTCCAGGGCCAGAGGATTGGGGCGGTTTGGGGTGCGGGTGGCAAATACGCCATGCTCTTTGCCATCGAGGGGAGGAGTTGCCGTCAGACGACTTCTATCTGCCAGATGCAGCCAGAAGATGACGAAGAGGTGCGTGCACTGCTCGATGTCCTTTAGTGCAGGTGCAAACTCGGGAAAGACCTCGATCTCGCATAGTTCCAAAGAGAGCCTTCCCTGACGGGGGATATCTTCTCGCCTGGCGTAGGGAGTATGAATTACTCCGATGGGGCAAAGGGCCATGGAACTTATTTCTTCTGCCAATATCATCATCGCCATCGCGTTTAGTTATAATATAGGTTTATCAATCAGATTAGGTAATAATAAAATACCATTTAAGTCTATCATTTAAGACTCTTTCGCATGAATGGCAAGAAAAATTAGTGGCCAAAATATAAAAAAAGGGGCTGCGGCCCGTCCGCCGCAATAGATATCTCATCCTCAAACGACCTCATCTTCAAACGAAGATCATCTTGTTCAAGGCTATTGGAACCCCACTTCCTACACCGCCATAGGTGTAGTAGTAACTGACCTCGTCATTGGATGCCCAGAAGGTGTCCGTGTAGTAGAGGGGCAGGGCAGGCAGGTCCTGTGCTATGAGCTCCTGGGCCTGATCGACCAGATCCTTTCTCTGAGAAAGGTCCATCTCATCGATCTGCTCATTAAGGACATCATTAAGCTGTTTGTCCTCGTCGTAGCGGGCGCTGTTGAAGCTCTTTTCATCCAGTACCACCTTGTTCAAGATAGCCGGATCGCCGCCCAGACCGCCGTGGCCGCTCAAAGCCAGATCAAACTGCCAGGCACCGACAAGGCTGTCCAGAGTCTTGGGGTCGACGCTGCGCAAATTTACCTTGAAGCCGGCAGCGTCAAGCTGCTTTGCAATCAGCTCTCCCTGCCGCTCCGTGGTGGCCGTAGCCAAAAGCTCGATCTCCTCGGACTCGCTTGCTTTTGTATAATACTGGCTGCTTTCTTTCTTCTCGTATCCCAGCTCCTCTAAAAGCTGGCCGGCCATGGCCGGATCGAAAGAATACTGCTCCTGGTTGGCATTGTACCACTGGTTGTCGGGGGCGTAAAGTCCGGGGCTACCTGCCAGGCCATAGCCTCTCAGGCCCGTGTCCACCAGGTCCTGGCGGTCAATGGCATAGTAAAGAGCCTGCCGGAACTTAGCATCAGAGAAAGGCGCCTTTCTGTGGTTGACCATAATCTTGGCTACCCAGTCGTGCGTTCCCTCTACAATAGCAAAGCCCTCACCATCAAGATCATTCACAGTCTCGCCTGGGACAATGGCTGCATCCACATCGCCCTTTTCCAAGGCGGCAGCGGACATCTCCAGGCTGATTTTCACGAACTTGATCTGCTTGACCTTCGGTGCTCCCTGGTAGTAGTCCTCATTGGCCTCGTAGAGGTAAGTCCCCTGCGTCTTGTCATAGTTGACCAGCTTGAAGGGACCGGTGCCGGTGAGAGCTGCGTCGTCCTTGAAATTAGCCGGATCGCTCACATCTTCATAGACATGCTCTGGCATGATGGGCAAGGTGCCTGCCACCTGGTCTAAGAAGGGCGCATAATCTTTCTTGAGGGTGATCTTGACGGTGTTATCGTCGCTGGCCATGACCTCCTCTATGATGCTCGAGTCGACCCACTGGTAGGGATGGTCTTTGATGTACTGCACGGTGAAAGCCACATCCTGGGCGCTGAAGGGCTGGCCGTCGTTCCAGGTCACGCCCTCGCGCAGATGGAAGACATAAGCCTTCTCATCGGCAAGGTACTCCCAGCTTTCCGCCAGAGCAGGCACAAAGCCGTTTTCATCTTTCCAGATGAGGGTGTCGAAGATCAGGCTCATCCGGATGTAGCCGGGGCCGCGCGAGTAGTGGCCGTAGGGCGAGGGAAAGCCCCAGTCTCCGGTGGCATCAGCGATGGTGAGCTCGTCTACTGTGTCCGCCGCGCCAAAAGAGCCGCTGCAGAGGATGAGGAGCAGCAGGCCGGCGGCGAAACCGAGCAGGGGGAGGCGGCTCATGAGAAGCGCCTCCGGGTGCCGTAAATGTCAATTGTTCCTTTCATCTTAATATCTCCTATGCATACTAGATAGGGACGCTTATTTTAAGAACTTTTCTGATATTAGTATGATAAAAGGATTAAGTTCTGTTTCTCTTTAACACCTGTTATTTAATAATAGTCCATATATATGATAAATCAGGCATTTTCTAGTAATTTAAAAAAAATGGGTTAGATTGAAAGACTGCAATACGCTTAAGGTAAGCATTTTCACTGAGCTTGACCAAACATACGCAGCCTGCTGATGGAATTGCTTTAGTCGAGCCTCTGCATCCAGGGCACTCACAAAGATGGCCGGTTCTCTATTGAACCTTGGTCCTTCTCCCACCACACCTTTACCCTTATCGACGAGGCAGGCAGCACCAGCGCCCCGTTCTCCTCTGGGAACGCCAGTTGAAACATTCAAAGGATTGATAAATGCTTGCAAAGAAAATTTAAAGAATTTTTTAGTCATAATAATATTCTTGCAGCTCGACCAGAATATGTAACTCAGGCACCAGGCAGCAGCTGTAAAAGTTGCTAAGATCGACTCTACATCTGTCTCATCGCGACTATCAGCATTAAATTTAAATTATGTAAAGACTATATTTCCAGTTAATACAAACGCCAAATAACTTCTAATAAAGAAATTTATAAACTTTAATAGGTTTTAAGAATTTTATGGTTTAATAGTAGCACTTAAAATTAATAATATGTACAAAAAAAATTAAAAGTTTATTCTCAGAAATTCTAATATACATATGTAATTCTAATAATAATAACACAATTACTGACATTAAATTAGTTAAGATTTTAATTGTTGCTTAAACTTAACAATATTGCTGACTTATCAAAAGTACCTATGTGGGCTAACATTGATACTTAATGTGAGGGAAAAGAAGATGAAGAGATGTAAACAGGCGATAATCTCAGAGATATTGGATATCTGCAAAGCTGGTGCCAGTAAGACGAAGATTGTGTATCAGGCAAATCTCAACTTCAGATCTGTAACTCCTTATATCAACATACTGGTAAAAAACAACTTATTAGAGGTTAGGCAGGGAAAGAACGTATTATATGAAACAACTGATAGAGGAATCACTCTGCTTGATAATTTCAAGCATATCAATTCCCAGCTTTCTGAATTGTGAGGATGTGATCGGGAGAATATGATAAAAAGGATTCCTTTATCTAATTCTCGATGCCGTGGCAAAAGATCCATAAAGCGATTCGTACCTTCCGACCAGATATCCGTCCTCCTATCAGCAAGATAACAAATTCTTCTTGGATAGGAATATAATGCTGTAGAGAGTGCTGCTTATAAGCGCTTATAAGCTGGATAAAAAAAAAACATTCACCTGAAAATAAAAAAAAAGAGTTCACAAGTCATTGATAATAAGGCATATGTCTGAAGTTGTGCTCAGTTTCCTGTCATAAATTCATCATCGTTTTTATCTTGAAAATCTTCTTCAGGCTGAAGGAATCTAGGTCTACCTGCAATTATTCGAAATGCACAATCTTCAAAATAAAATTTTTTGCCGATACCTCCACTATCGTCTTCCTTGGCAATCTCTGAAGATAGCCACATCTCACAATCATTTTTTATACATGGTTGCATTAATAATGGACAAATTTTAGACATTGGTTCATGTATTCTTTAATTATTTAATATGAGCCTTGCGGTAGCTTTTGAACATAGGATTGTTGGAAACCTAAATCCAATGAATTTGATATCAATAAAAAAAGAATGTCATGCATATCGAACAGACAACAGGAATTACGAATATCGTCCCGAAGTAATCAATCACTTTCGTCCTACGCACCTTGTCCTTATCATCTCAATAGCAGCAAGATAGATGGAGTATCGGGAAGTGGAACATGTGGATTTTTGATTCTTACTATAAGGGCTGCGTGGAGTTGTGGGGCAGAGAAAGAGGATTGACTAAGGTTAGTGCAGCCTGTCCACCTTCATTTTACATGTACCTGAAAGATCCCCATGCTCATTGGGAGATGATTGAAGGTCTCGAAAGCAGGTACAAGGTTGAAGATTGCAGCTTCATGACCATCTTTGGAAAATTTCAAGGCTATAGGATCTTTGCAGGTCGGAAAGTGGCAGAGAAGATTGAGATTCAGACCCGATATGAGGCTGAACTCTATAATGTGGATGTCCGGCAGGATCAGAGGTACATGGCAGAGCATGATATCTTTCCCTGTGGAGAAAGGGATGAGTCCCGCTTCTCTCCTGATTTTGAAGTTCCCTTGACGAGCCTGCAGGTACAGGTGACTGGCGATCCTTCCATGCCCAAGGAAATCGCATGCGTGCAGATGCTAAATGGCAGAAAGAGAAGGTTAGAGGGATCAGAGAGGACTGTCATCTCCGATCTCCAGGAGCTTGTCAAATCGCATGATCCGGATCTGATCCTGCTTCCCTATGCGGATACATGGGTTCCGCTCATGGTTCGCAAGGCAAGAAGGTATGGTATTGAGCCGACCATCAGTCGTAGTGGCTTCTTCAAGCAGATGGGTTCCAAGTCCTATTGGAGTTATGGTAAGGTCAACCACAAGGAAGGTGCAATGGTTCCAGAGGGCAGGGTGCTGATAGACACTGCCAGGAGCTTTGTTTATGCAGAGAGCGGGCTGAAAGGAGTACTGATGGCATCCAGGCTCTCCGGGCTGTCGCCAAACCTGACCACCAGATTCACTCCTGGCACGCTCATATCCAGTTATGAGGTTTTTGAGGCACTACGAAGAGGAGTGGCTGTTCCGTTCAGGAAACGGGATGCTGAAAGCCTTAGGGGCATCTCGGAACTGAAGGCTTGCGACAAGGGTGGCATGATATTTCAGCCGGAGCCTGGAGTATACGAGAAGGTGCACCAGATCGATTTTACTTCACTCTACCCTTCTATCATAGTAAAGTACAACCTCTCGCCCGAAACTATCGAGCATCCTGAGATGAAGGGTTTCTTGAGCACAGTGCTCGCCTCATTGCTCAATTTGCGCATAGAGACTAAGAGATTGAAGAAAACCAATCCGGATTATGCCGGCATAGACTCTGTCCTCAAGTGGATGCTTGTCACCTGCTTTGGTTATACAGGCTATCGAAATGCCAAGTTCGGCCAGATCCAGGTTCACGAGAGGATTACGGGCATCTCCAGGGAGCTGCTCATGCAGATCAAGGATCTTGCAGAGGACATGGGCTTCCAGGTGTTGCACGGCATTGTTGACTGCCTATGGGTAATAGGTGAGCCTATATCAGGTTATAAGGAGGCTGTGGAGAGGGAAACGGGCATTCTAACTGAGGTCGACTCCTATGATTGGATTACTTTCCTGCCAATGGCTGATGGCTCTGGAGCATACAATCGCTACTTTGGCAGACTGGACAGCGGCAAGATGAAGATCCGAGGTGTGATGGCTCGCAAAAGGGACACGCCCGAATATGTTCGCAGGATGCAGCAAGAGTTGTTCGAGGTTCTTAGACAAGCGAAAAGTCGAGAGGAGCTTCGTAGGGCGGAGCCTATGGCACAAAAGGTTCGCGAGAGGTACATGCATGAGCTTAAGGACGCAGATGTAAAGGAGCTTGCTATTCATCGCAGGTTGAGCCGGACGAACTACTCGCGAAGATGTGCTGAAGCATCTGCGGTGCATGCTTATCAGAAACGTGGGTTATCGCTGGTTCCGGGAATGGAGATCGGGTATGTAGTGAAAGATGCTAAAACCTGGGACGTGGATACAAAAAGAGATGCCTCGGAGTTTGATTTCGGGTATTATGGGAAGATGCTGGAAAAGGCGTGGGAAGAAGTGGCTTTCATCTTGCTATGTGATTTACATAATTGATTGCCATCAATTAACCTCTCCTTTATGCCGTTATCCCGCCGCCTGCAAGCTGAAGGTCCAGGCAGAACGATGGCAGGCCCATGCTAAAAATGAGGGGCGGGCGCGGGGTGAAAGTGAATAGCAGTCCTTTAATATGTAAGAAACGCATAAACATTTGTCAAGTAACAATGATGTACCAAACAAAACAAAGAGGCGCCTATAGCAAATGCCCAGTATCAGATATACCAGGATAGAGATAACGCCGGATGCCTACAGATCTTTAGAGGCCGAGGCGATATTACAGGGAAAGACTTTAAAGAAGCTGGCGTCGGAGCTAATACTGAAGGGCGTCTCCAAAAAAGCGCTTGATTTTGTCCAGGAGATCGGAGAGCCGCCTATTTCCAGCAAGCCCCAGATGGAATTTGATGAAGAATCTAAGAAAATAATCAAAAAGATAGGGGCTACTGGCATTCATATTAGCGATCTGACTTTGCAGACTGTAAAAGATATCATTTTAGATGAGGGATACCAAGAAGCAATGCTCTATGTTGCCCAGCATACGGCCTCCATGGAAAGAGACGAACTTCACCGGGTGATGGCTATATGCAGGCACCACAAGCTGTCCCCAAAGATGGCGAGCTATCTTGTCGAGAATTTGAATGAGATAGAATCAGGCAACTGGAAGTGAGCATCCTTGCTTGCAGATAGGGCTTTGTATAGTGATTTAGAGCCGCGGCAGAAAAAATAAGGCTGCCTTAAGAAAAACCCAAGGCGTTGGTCGAGGCCATGCAACCTTCATTCTGCAATCATTTAGAGGGCTTTTTAATGTCTTCCTTCATCTGCAAGTAGAGCTCTCGGGTCAACTCTCCTTTGGCATATCTTTCGTCCAAGACCTCTTCGGCAGTGGTTCTTGCCGTAACGCTGTTTTCAAAGCTTCTTTCGACCGCAATTCGGCTACCCGAATCGCGCAAGATCAGATACAATATCAGAAACAGTATGCCTATCCAGGGTATCAAGATCGGCAAACTCCATAAGAGCCCATTCATGCCTCTTTTCTCTGCATCTTTGTATACCAGGTAGGCTATTGCCAGAGATAGAACCCAGGCAAAGACTGTTCCAAATCCCATGAAAGGGAACCAGTCAATCATATGATAGTATGGCATATCAATTCCACTCAATCAGAAGTACCAGGAGGCGGCTCATTTTCCTCACAACATTGCCGACTTCTGATCGCCAACTCTTCGACGTTTAACGTATTTAAGGGTGTAGTACAGATTCTTGAGCTGCAGCCCGAATCTGACTATTTTTTGGCCATCTGCCTGATCTTATCCCAGCCAGTTCCGCCCACCCGGAGAGGGTGATCCAGCACCACATCAATGAAGCCGAAGATGACGGGAGCATAAACTGCATAAAAGTCGCGAGCGAAGGACATGGCCTCCCCTAGATCCTGGAAGTGACGGGTCTCCATCTCTTCACCCGTCCCGGCTATTATGGTGCGAATATTGCTCTTGGCCACGAAGCTGGACATGCCGCAGGAGGCTTTGGGAGGCTGCACGGCATCGATGTTCACGGGCACGCCGCCGTAGCATTCGTAGGCATAGCGCAAAATCTCCTCTCTCGTCCCCAGCCCCTCCGATCTTGCATCTTCCAGGATTTCTTCGTCCAGAAAATCGAGCTGGGGAACGAGACCGGCATCGATGACGTAAGAGAAGCCCTCCTCGTTGCTTGGAGCCAGGTCCACGGCCTCCAGAACCAGGCCCAGTTTCACCGGCTCTCCATAGCCGAAGTTGCACTGCCAGAGGTCGCTCTCCACGTAAAGCTGCCCGTCGCTCAGTTCTGTTATATTAAGCATTAGATGCAATATCATTACTATTACATAATAAGCCTTTTCGATTGACAATTCTTCGATTGAGATGAAAACTGAATAGCACCATCATAAATAAAATAGTACAAATGCAGAAAGATCTAAATAATAACAGTACGCAAAACCAAAAATGGGGTATGCAATGGATTTTAAAGATTGCATAAAATTTACGAGTGATAATCCGGTCAGCTTCATCGCCACCATGGACGGCGAGCTGCCCAGGGTAAGGGCCTTTTTGATGTGGTTTGCCCATGAGAGCGGCTTTTACTGCCATGCCGGCAGCGACCTGATGGCCGAGAATATGAGGGACGCGGAGATCCTAAGAATAAAGTTTTAGAGAATCTGATTGGCGAGCTTTTTTTAACATTTCATAGGAAGGAAAAATAGAATGAAGTGCGATGTCGTTGTAATAGGGGCGGGCCCAGGTGGCTCTATGGCTGCCAAGAAAGCGGCAGAGGAAGGTCTGGATGTTGTCCTTCTGGAAAAGCGGCAGGAGATAGGAGAGCCCGTCAGATGCGCCGAGGGAATCAGCATCAAATCGGAGCTAAAAGAATTGATCAAGCCCGAGCCCAATTGGATATCCACTGAGATAAAAGGAGCAAGGCTGTGTTCTCCCAATGGCGATAATGTATTCATGGCCGGGAATGATAGGGGCGATGAGGGTGGATATATTCTCGAGAGGAAGAACTTTGATCGCGGCCTTGCCCTGCAAGCTGCCCGCGCAGGAGCCAAGGTCCTGGTCAAGACCCGCGCAACCGGATTGATTCGGAAAGACGGCATGCCTTGCACGGTCTCGGCCATCTGTCAGGGCAAAACCCTTAGGATCGATGCACCGTTGGTCATAGGTGCGGACGGGGTTGAGTCCAAGACAGCCAGATGGGCGGGCATAGATACCAGGCTAAATCTTAAGGACATAATGGTTTGTGCCCAATTTCTAGTTTTTGATTCCACCATTGACCAAGAATGCTGTGAGTTCTTTTTTGGAAACAAAATGGCACCAGGGGGCTATATATGGATCTTTCCCAAAGCAAACAGCCTCGCCAACGTAGGCATCGGCATACAGGGCTCCCAATCAAGCTCAGGCGAGCCCATAAAGCTGCTGGAGAAGTTTATGAAGGGCAAGATGCCAAAGGCAAAGATCCTGCAGATGGTAGCAGGAGGAATTCCCACATCCGGCCCGATTAAAACCACAACCTCAGACGGCATAATGCTGGTCGGAGATGCGGCTCATCAATCCGACCCGCTCACAGGAGGCGGGATCATAAATGCCATGAAGGCAGGGGTAATGGCCGGAAAGGTGGCCGGCAAATCAGTATCTTCGGGGGATGTAAGTGCTGCCGCCCTCAAAGAATATGAGGAAATATGGAGATCATCTATCGGCAAGGAAATAGAGAAGCGTTATCATGCCAAGAAATTCTTCCTGAATCTCACAGATGAAGATCTCAACAACCTGACCAGATCGCTGCACGGCCACAATGGCTCCAGGATAGTTACGCGAGACTTGTTGAAGCTTTTGTTCAATCTGAATCCAAAGATGCTCTGGAACCTGAGGAACTTGTTTTTTTAAAACCACGGGACGAATAAAAACCAAGAAAGATCACAAATGAGCCTGAAGCGCCTCTTTAAAAATCCTCCCCGGGATTCATTCCTCAATAATGAAGCATGATTCTTGAAACCTTCGGAAGATTGATAAAATAGTAATCGTAAACGATTTCGAATATAAGGAGGCAAAAAGCTCAATGGACTACACTGATGTGCTCGATAGCTATGATGCAATCATAGAGATAGACCTGAAGAGCCGATTGGATGAGATGGTAAAAGAAGGCCAAGAGTACCATCCCTTCCTGGGAGATGTTTATGATGCAACCAGGGAGTTTGTGCTGAGGGGGGGAAGAAGGCTGTCTGCGTGCAGCACTCTCATAGTCTTCAAGGGCTTTACAGGCCAAATAGATGACAGAATCGTCAGGGTATGTTCCGGCATTGAGCTGTACAGGCACAGCATTCTCATACACGACGATATAGTGGATGGGGAAGACAAAAGAAGGGGCGGAGATACCCTGCACAAAACTCTGGCAAAGAGTTTTGATGAGCGCTTTGGCGCCGGCTCAGCCATGTTTGCTGGAAATATCCTTTATGCCATGGCCAACGAGTGCCTTTTGCAGTCCGGGTTTGAGCAAAATAGGATTGTGGATGCTGGAAAACTTCTGGCATCGGAGTTCAAGGCTGTAAACGAGAGCCAGATTTTAGATATGCTCTTTGAGTACCGGGACCCGGACATCAAGGAGTGGGAGACCATGGCCGGCAGAAGAGCAGCCTCGCTCTTCAAGGCGTCGATGCTCGTCGGAGCACTGCTGGCATCCGCCCCCGAAAAGGATCTGGAGCTGCTTTTGAATGCTGCCCGGCACATAGGATTTGCTTTCGATATTCAGGATGATATCATCGATACTTTTGCCACGCAAGAGCAGTATGGAAGAGTTCCCTGTGGAGACATCGGCAAGAAGAAAAAGCCGCTGCATGTCATACTGGCTTTACAGAAGGAGGAGCGCTTGGCTTCGATCATGCAGGAAGGCGGAGTGCTCGATGATTCTGGAATCAAATATGTGCAGAGTCTGATAAGGGACTGCGGCGCTCTGGATAAGGCCAAGTCGATCTCAAGAGAGCATGCCGCTCAAGCAGAAAAGCTGATCTCCATGACAGATATGAATCAGGATGCAAAGGACTTCTTCATTTCATTCATAAAATTTGTGGATGAAAGCTTGAACTGGTACAAGTAAGAGGGCAAAACAGGGAAATGGAAGATGAGGATAGGGTAGGCATGAGCAGGGCTAGAACATGAGAATCCTGGCATTAAATGGCAGCCCCAGAAAAGGGGGCAACACGGAAATTCTTTTAGATGAAATAATCAAAGGAGCCGAGTCGAAGGGCCACACCACAGAAAGGCTGCGCCTCTACGACTACGAGATCCTGCCCTGCCTGGACTGCCGAAGCTGCAAGAGAGAAACGTCCGGCTTCACCTGTGCCCTCTCAGACGGAATGCAGGCGATCTACGGCAAACTGGAGAGTGCCGACCTTATCATCTTCGGGACGCCCGTCTACTGGTACGGGCCCACGGCCAAGATGAAGCTTTTCATCGATAGGCTGCGACCATATATCGCCAGCCGAAAGCTCGCCGGCAAGAGAGGAATGGTAGCCACCCCGTCCGAGGAAGGGCCGAGCTGCTGCGGGCCGCTCCTGCAGATGTTTGCCATGTCTTTCGACTACCTGGGCATGGAGAATGCAGGCAGCCTGCTTGCCCAGGCCTATGAGAGAGGGGATATAACAAAGAGGCCAGAGGAGCTGAAGAGGGCACGAGAGATGGGGGCAGCTGTACAGGAATAGTATCAAATTTAGCAAATAATATAAGCAAAGGCGCAGTAGGAAGCGAAAGGCACTCGTGTCATGGAAGAATATGTGGCATTCTAAACTCTAGGCTTCTAAACTCTATTTACCCTTATCGTCCATAATATTCAAATATGTAACTGCTTAATCCGCATTGCAGGAGGGAATTGAACGAAAAGATTACTAATTTTGGCGGTACTGGCTATCGCAATAGTCGGCATGTCTAGCGCTGCCAACTATATGTATGAAAAGGCTTCCGTGAGGGGCGTAGGATACAAGAACGTAGAAATGATTATTTCCACCCAGACGGGCTTTAATGGCCAGAAATTGGTAGAAAAAGAATCAGGCTCCGGTAACGTAATCACCGAGAGGACTGAGCTTGAGGCGGAGAGGCAGCTAGAAAAATGGAAAGGTATAGACTTCATGCCAGCTCCTATTATAGCAGGGGGCATAAAGACCGGAAAAATTCTATCAGTAGGCGACTGGGTTCCAATTGGATTTCCGTTTGCGGGATGTGCATGGCCAACCGGCGTTGACTGCCCCATGGACTACATCAACTTCACCAAGGAAGCCGAATTCGAGTACATGCCCGTCTCTTACCAGACAGGCACATACGACCAGAAGTGGGTTGAGAAGCTGTGTGTGCAGAACTACAAGATCGGCGCTGTTTTGACTGAGATGTACACCCACGCCGAGCATCTGCAGAAGACCACCGAGGCCAAGACCAGAGGATACGGCAGTCTTAACTGGCAAAATAATCCTTTGAACGGTGCTGGAGCTGACATCAATTGGCCCAACGGAATGATCACAGACGGCTGCCCTGCCTGCTGCACCGGTGTCCTGGAAGCAAATCTGAACAGCAACGTGATCGGCGTTGCTCACATCGGCTGGATTTCCAGGGACCCCAATGCTGATGCGCAGCTTAAAGGCCGGCATGCCGAGTACGGCAGATCGATTGAGGATCTGACTGGCGTCTTCTCCATCGAGAAGTTCATCCAGCTCTGGGGCAATTCCACCTGTGGCGCCATCAGCGTTGACTGGCTGCCCTGCGTGTAGAAAAAGAAGCTATACCCATCTCCTTTTTTAGATATACATAAACAAAATCCTCTATCCGCGGTCAGATTCTGTTTTAGTCGCCGTACAGATGTGCCTTCAAATCTCATAATGCCTCAGACGAAACATTCATGAGAAAAGATGATAATTCATAAGCGCAGGTAATTTGATATGTTTCCACGCAGATACAAACAAGCTGGATTTGTCGCCCTCCTTTTTGCTTGCATGCTGATATCCGGATCAACAAGTACGAGCATCGACTCAAATGCATTCATGGATGCTGGTTGCTTTGCCGAAGATTACGGCCTGAATTGCAGCAGCTTAGGACTTGTTGAGCGGTTTGGCTGTATGCAGATCTATAACGCTTCCAGCTCACTGGATAACCTTTCCCCCAGGCTGCCTATAGTCGAATGCCTTATTCTTAGTGCTGACTACCACTCCCAAGAGGGGATAGTTCGTGAAGGCTGCATGATGCCGGTTTATAGGAGATACATCGCTTTGCAGGGCGAAGATTTCAGGTTGATCAGCAGCAAAGAGGAATTCCTGTCCTTATTTGCGCCGGTCGAGACAAAAGAGGAAGCACTCGCTTTCGCAGTGGCCCTGACAAGCTCATTGCCAAGATATGATAACACCGTCCCGAAGGATTACTTCCCAGTAAAGCCTTCAATAAGGCCGACATACGTAGAAGAGACGACAGAGGGCTTTAAAGTCCATCTATTCGATAGCGAATTATGCGGCTGCGGCTCGCATCCCTATTATGCTATTGAATACCTCGTCACAAGAGAAGGCAATGTGACCGAGCTTTCCAGGGAGAAGGCCTACGACAGCACAATCCAAATCTGTGTAGACTGAGGGATGCTTTCCCCTGGTGTGCTTGAGCACACCCTCTTTTTCATACGCAGCTTATGCTAGAACCGATAAACTTACCTTATTTTTTTCGAGCAGACCTTGGAACAGAATCTATTAATAAGATTAAATCGGCATTCACATTCCGCCAAGAGGCCGTCGAAATGAAAATTGCTCTTGTAGGTGGAACTGGGGATATCGGGACGGGCTTTGCCGTCCGCTGGGCAGCAAATCATGAGATCATCATAGGCTCACGAAAGGCAGACAAGGCCAGGGAGAGTGCCGCCATGGTCCTGCAGATGTTAGATCAAAAAGCAAATATCTGGGGCACGGATAACGGCCGCGCCATCATCGAAGCAGAAGTTGTTGTGCTATGTGTTCCCTATGAAAATCTCTCATCTGTGACAGGCGATTTGCTGGGCTGCTATAAAAGCCAAGTCGTCATATCTCCTATAGTGCCTATGGGCTACAACGGCACGTTCTTCCACTACAATCCACCTGCAGAGGGCAGCGCGGCCCTGATGGCTAAATCTATGCTTCCCGGGGGTGCGAAAATCGTGTCTGCTTTTCACACCATCTGCGCCGCGGCCCTGCAGGCAAAAGAGAGAGAATTGAAGGCCGATACATTCCTTTGCGGGGACGATCAGGAAGCATTGGAATTGGTTACGGGCCTGGCACTGGAGATAAAGAGCTTGAGGCCGCTGAAGGCCGGGCCCCTGGCCGCCTCGTCAATGATGGAAAGCCTGACGCCCATGCTGCTCAATACCGCCCGCAAAAACAAGATCAAAGACGCCGGCATCAGCATAGTCTCGGAGAGATGCATTTGCCGCAATACAGCTCCTTTACCGCATGCCGCTACCAGAAACACAGAAGGCAACTGCTGCTACGACTGCTGAGAAACAGCCAGGCTTAGAGGTGGTCTTTGCCATAATGGGAATGCTGGCGACTGCCTGTATTGCACCGAGAAAAGGAGGATAAGGATTAACTATCTCACCACAAAGCTCACAAAGGACACACAAAGTACCTCTTTTTAGTCCTCGTAATTGAAAGCATCTGTTCCAGGTTCATTTTTTTCCTCATGCGTGACCTAAAGTCATGGGTGTTTCTATGCGAAATCCAACCACAGAGGCAAGCATTCTTTCTTCTTCCCCTCTGCCTAAGATCAAGAAGAGGCGACGACTGGCCCACAAAGACCGCTTGAAAAGAGCACATTGAGCGCTAGGCGCGCTGATGGTGACGGGAGAAGTATGCGAAATGATTATGACAGTATCCCCCTCCAAAATCTTTAAGAATGAATTTAATAGTTACTCTAAATCAGGTTAAGGAGTCCTCCATATGAAATCGCATACTTTGCAATCTGATTTGGGGCCAATGCTTCTTATTGTAAGTTGCCTGATAATAGCCCTGATTCCAGCCGTATCGGCAAATGATATTTTACCTGATACAAATAATACGCCAGCTTTTTCGCCTGACAATAATTCGAGCCGGGCAGAAACTGTATTTAATTTTCCTGCTGATCATGTCCTGCACCAGCCTCAAGCAATTGTAAATAATATCGAGCTTTTTGCTGAGTGGATTTACTGGACGGCAGAGTTGAAAGATGTGGAGACTGGTGACTTATATGGTGTCCAGTACACGCTCTTCCAGCTAAACATGCAACCAGGGTTGATCGGCTATGCCAACCATATGGCCATTAGCGATATTCGCAATAGCCAGCACCCGCGTTATCGATACGTAACTCTCCCTGAGCAGGCCAATATCAGCAATGGGATCGATAGTAATAAGGGAGCTTATTGGCAATACAAGGATAATCAAACGACCCTTACTTACTGGCAGGACCTGGATGCCTGGAACATTGTTACTCTCGGAAATGTATCCAGTGATGGTGGACATGGGCAGAACATTTCTCTTAATTTGACCGTAGTCAACGATAATGCTGATTATTACCTGCACCGGCCAAACGGACTAAGTGCCCAGGGAGAATGCCAGGATTCAGATTCGGAAGCCATGGCGGGACGGTCCTATTATTACTCTCATCCCTCGATGAACACGACGGGAACTCTGACGGTAGATGGACGCAGCGTTGATGTTCAGGGAAATAGCTGGTTTGATCATCAGTGGGGTGGTTTTGGGAAATGTTTCATGGGATGGGATTGGTTTAGCATGCGCCTGGATGACGGCAGCTTTGTCATGGTGTACAATCTCAAAGATCCATCATTAAACGACATCCCTAGCCAGCGTGGCCTGACGTATATTGACCCCCAAGGAAATGTTTCATGGTGGTATGGAGAAGATGCCGGGAATTTGACTGCCACCAGGTGGTGGAAATCAGATCTGTTTGATTTCAGGTATCCTTTGGATTGGACCATCGACACTCCCGCCGGCAAGTATGCGCTCCAGCCCTACTTTGATGAGCAGACTATGAATGTCGCCGAAGGTGAGATAAAATATTGGGAAGGCTTAATGCGAGTTCGTGAGGGTGATATGAGTGGCGAGCAGATCGGCATAGGCTACATGGAACTCGTGGGCTATGCTCCCCTCTTCAGCCAAAATGAAGAACAAACTGCAACTGCATAAT
>JAFGNK010000044.1 GCA_016927055.1 Methanotrichaceae archaeon
CATTCCCAAGTGATCAATCCCTGATGAGATTAGCAGGATGCATAATGATAAATATAAATGAAGAGTGGGTCACGGGTAAAAGGTATTCAACTATGGACGAGAGTAATGATAGTAGGATACAGGGTCGCTACGAAATTACAGCAGATTCGGGACACTACCATCATGGAGAAGATCTTCCCCAAAAAGGGAATTCGAAAGAGAAGAGATTCGACAAGAATCTTATTGGAGTTGGCCTCACAACATCAGATCACAATATTCCGTTCCAGTCGATAACATATCCCGCAAACAAAAATGATGCAAAATTATTTTCAAATTTGATCGATAGCATCTGCGAACGTCTCAAAAATATAAATATTCAAACACATGATTTAGTAATCGTATTTGATAGGGGCATGAACTCTGCAGAAAATATAAAGAAAGCAGTAGAACGAATGCACATTGTTGGCTCTTTGCCTTCTTCGATGTGCAAAGAAGCATTCAACATACCGATATCGGAATTTCACGAAAAATGGGAAAACGCAAGTGGAAACACCATAATGGTATATCCTGTAACAGGTAATTGGTATGAAACAAAGTTTAGGGGCGTTATTAAATATAGTGAGGCCACAAGAGCAAAGCAGCTAAACGATTGGGCATCAAATAAATCAAAAATTTTAACTAAAGTAGAAGAAATAAAGTCAAAACTGGAACGCTCCGGAAAGGGACGAAAAATAACTGCAAAGGGGCTCATCAATCGGATTGTAGATGCCATCCCCAAACAATATCGAGGACTCTTTGATTACAGGATCATCGAAACAGATGGAAAGCTTGAGCTTGTTTTTAAATTAGATGAAGTTCGCGAAACTGAGCACATCTTGGCTATGGGCAAAACGGTCATATTTACTGATCAGAAAGATTCGACTTTGAGGGAGATTGTCGAGACTTATGATGCGCGAAATCAAATCGAAAATGATATCGCTTGGCTTAAAGATAAGCTCCTTATCCCATTGAAACCGGTTTATGTTCGAAAAGACTCCCAGATTAGAGCACATGTTTTTTTATGTGTAACCGGCTTGTTACTTTACAATTATATGTTGTATGTAATTCAAGATTCGTCTTTGTCTATAAAACAATTGGCAGAACACCTTGATCAAATGAGATTGGGTTTAGTCCGAGACAATGATGGCAAAGGAAAAGGCAAATGAAGGCAGCATTCGTTATCGAAGAAATGAATAAGGGCACCGCAGAGGTATTCGGCAGACTTCAGCTAGGAAAGTACATACCTGGCTGAATTAATTTTTTGCTATCCCCTACAAGAAACATAGCACAGCGGCTTATTTTTTCAAGATCTTATAAACTCCGGTATAACAATCCCATATGCCGGATCTCGACTACCTGAGCCTGGCCTCGCCCATGCACCGCCTCACCGAGACGGCCATACGAGCCGCCATATCCGCGCTTGCAATTGACTCCCTCAATCGCAGAGGCTGTCGCGGACTTGACGCAGCCTGCGGAAATGGTGATCATAGCCTCTGGCTGGCCCAGGCCCTCTCGCCGGGCGGGCGGGTGACGGGCCTTGACATCTGCAGGGAGGGGCTGCTCTTAGCAAGATCATCCTCTGAAAGAGCAGGCCTTGCGGATAGCGTGGACTGTATCCAGGGAGACCTGCGCGCTCTGCCTTTCCCAGATCACGCTTTCGATTGGGCCTGGTGCGCAGACGTTCTTTATCCCAGGCCGCCGTCTAGGGGATTTCCAGGCTGGGACCCCTTGCCAGTCCTGCGGGAGCTGGTGCGGGTGGTAAGACCGGGCGGCCTCATCGCCATATTATTCTGGTCATCGCAGCGGCTCCTGCCTGGCCATCCCTTCCTGGAGGCCCGGCTCAATGCCACCCGGGCAGCGTGCTATCCCTTTCAGGAGACGTGGTGCTATAGGGATCACATCCTCTCCGCGCCCGTATGGCTGCAGGAGGCGGGACTGGAGGAGATCAGGGTTGAAACATTTGCGGTCGATCTGCTCTCTCCCTTCTCCAGCCAGGCCCGGGATGATCTGGCCGCCTGCTTTCAAATGCTCTGGAAAAGGGCATTGCCGGAGCTTTCGGAAGCCGATAAAATGCAATTTGAGCGGCTCTGCAGCAAAGACTCCCCGTATTTCATAGCTGATCGGCCCGGATATTACGCCTTTATCACTTACACCCTCTTCTTCGGCCTGGTGCCTTCCCGCCTGAAATGATCTTCTCGATGCTCTATTATGATT
Source organism: Methanotrichaceae archaeon (assembly GCA_016927055.1). GTDB lineage: Archaea > Halobacteriota > Methanosarcinia > Methanotrichales > Methanotrichaceae > Methanothrix. The sequence goes on from JAFGNK010000044.1 coordinate 2,233, forward strand.
CGGGCATCATATTGAAATATATTCGAATCCCTCTGATTCCCTGTGGAAGGCGATATCCTCATGGCCCTGGCTTTAACTTTCTTTGCCGGCCTGGCCACCGGCATAGGCAGCCTGGTTGCCTACTTCATCCCCAAGCCCGACATGCGCTACCTCTCCCTGAGCCTGGGGTTTGCGGCAGGAGTGATGATCTACGTGGGCTTTGTGGACCTTTTCTGCAACGTGAAGAGCGTGCTGGGATTAAGCTACGCCAATCTCTTCTTCCTGAGCGGGCTTATTCTCATCTATTTGCTTGACCGTCTCATTCCTCATATTCACATAGATGGGCAGGTGGACTCTCAATGCAACCGTCTCTACCGGGGAGGAATCATGACCACCATCGGCATCGCTATTCACAATCTTCCCGAGGGCATGACTGTGGCCCTTGTCTCTCTGGCGGATCTGCGTCTGGGGATACCCGTAGCCATTGCCATTGCCATTCATAATATCCCGGAGGGGCTGGCTTGCAGCATTCCCCTTTACTGTGCCACATCTGACCGCAAGAAATCCTGCTTGCTCTCTTTTGCCGCCGGCATGACCGAGCCGCTTGGCGCTATTTTGGCCGTGCTTTTGCTCTATCCCTTTCTGAGTGACTGGCTGCTGGCGGCAGCCTCGGCCCTGGTGGCCGGGATCATGGTCTTTATCAGCTTTGATGAGCTAATACCCATTGCCAATAGATATGGAGACGAACATCTCACCAACCTGGGGATCATAGCCGGATTTTTCATAATGATGATTGGACTTGGCTTGATGGGGGATTTTTGAGGCTCTGGATGGTGGACTATGAACTATTGACTGCAAAAAGCAATGAGCAAAATTTCGCTCCCCAGCCAGGCCAAGGTATAAATAATTTATCACAATAGTACTATTTACTATTAAGAAAGGCTGATCTCGCCCCAGATGATTCATCTCCTTCGAGATCGAGGCTTTCTATCAGTGATGGGTATCATGGTGATGGACGATGAAGATAATGTTCTTAGGCAGCTTTTGTCTGCTGCTGGCAGTTTTAAGCACGGCTTTCGCTTCCGATCAGGATCTGCTCACAGTAACTGATAACTTCACAAGTGAGCTGAACGATAGCGCTCTGGGTCTTGCCCTGACAGGGCAGCCTTCCGGGGGCCTGACTGCCCCGGAGAAAGAGGGTTTGCTCTTTATGGCTGAGGAGGAGAAGCTGGCTGGAGATGTCTATTTGGCCCTGAACGAAAAGTGGAACCTGCGCGTTTTTGACAACATTGGCCAGGCAGAGAAGACCCACGAGGCAGCCGTAGTGACGCTTCTGGAAAGGTATTCGCTGCCCGATCCCATAAAAGGGCCGGGAGAGTTTTCCAACGAAACCCTACAGAGGCTCTATGATGATCTGGTGAGCCGGGGAAGTGCTTCCGTTAAGGATGCCTTGCAGGTGGGGGCGGCCGTAGAAGAGATCGACATCCTCGATCTGGAAGAGCGCATGGCCCAAACGGACCGAGAGGATATATTGCTCGTCTATGCGAATCTCAAGCGCGGCTCCGAAAACCATTTGCGGGCTTTTGTCAATAACCTGCAAAGGCAAGGGTTTGAATACAATCCTGAGTACCTCTCCCAAGAAAAGTACGATGGCATAATCAGCGGCTAAAATAAATTTTTTATCCGCTTCGTGCCTTAATTGCCAGAATGCCTTTGAGTTGGCGATACGGCTAAAAAAGCAGCACAATCTGAAACAATACTATGCCCGCTATTGATCTTCCTGAAGAATCTCCCGTCCGGGCACCCTCGGTGATGAGGGTTGCCCTCTATTCGCTGCTGTTCAACCTGGCTCTGGTGGGGGGCAAGCTCATTCTCTCTGCCCTCACAGGAAGCCTGGCGCTGCGAGCTGATGCCGTTCACTCCCTGGTCGATGTCCTGGCCTCCATAGCACTCATCTTAGGCCTGAAGATCTCAGAGAGAAAGAGCCGGAGCTTTCCCCTGGGACTGTACAAGGTGGAGAATTTGGCCTCCATTGCCATCTCCTTTCTGCTCTTTGCCACCGCTTATGAGATCTTCATGGAGGCAGTACTGGGTGAAGCAGAGCCTATCCATTACCCGGGATTCGTTCTCTACGTTGTGGCCGCCATCATACCCCTGCCCTATCTATTCGGCAGCTTTCAGATACGGGTGGGAAAGCAGACTGGATCGCCCAGCCTCATAGCCGATGGCGTGCAGCATAAGGCCGATGTGCTCACCTCCTCGCTGGTCTTCGTGGCCCTGATTGCCCAGAGCGTTGCCTTTCCTTTAGACAGGATCGCGGCCGCGATCATAGCTCTGGTAATCGTTAAAGAGGGCTGGGAAATTCTGGTCGATGGCATGCGCGTGCTCCTGGACGCCTCCGTGGATGCGAAAACGCTGGAGAAGATCCGTGCCCTGATTATGGAGGCTCCCGAGGTTGCTTCTATCACGGAACTGGTGGCCAGGAACTCCGGACGCTATCTCTTTGTGCAGACAAATCTGATCTTCAGAGTAACCGATCTGAAGAGAGCGCACCTGGCCAGCGGGCGCATTGAGGCAAAGATCCGCAAAGAGCTTCCTCATGTGGATCGCGTGCTCATTCATTATGAACCGCAGGCCCGGACGAGCCTGAGATATGCTTCTCCCCTAAAGGACGCACGGGGAACATTAGGTGAGCACTTCGGCGAGTCTCCCTATTTCGCCCTGGTGGAGATAGATCTGCAGAAGATGAAGCTCGCCAAACAGGAGATCGTGGCCAATCCCCACAAAGATATGGCCAAGGGCAAAGGCCTGAAAGTAGCCCGGTTTCTGTTAACCTATAAGCCGGATGTTATTTTATCCAAAGAGAGTCTCTCCGGCAAGGGGCCGGGCTATGCCTTCGCTGAAGCTGGGGTGGAGACATCGCAGACCGGGGCAGAAACATTAGAGGAGCTGGTCAATAGTCTGCTACATTTACGGGGTGAGAATGCTGCGGACAATTAATGAGCCCTCTTAAGGCCATGCCGCGATTATGTCTGCCTGTGTCTGCCTGTGTCTGCATGTGCCATCCTCGGCGAGGTGTCCGTCTCTCCATTTGGTTGTTGGCGATGTCTTTTTTTCGGTGACCCGAATGTCTTAAATACAACATCGCATATAAGCGTAATTGCTCTTTCGTATTGACTGCGGCATTTGTCGATCGAAGATGTGCCATTTGAGTGAGCAGTATGGGGAGTTCTGAAAATAAAATATGCAAATTCGTAGAATTTAGTGAGGCTTTTGATGAAGATATGTGTTACTGCAGGAGCATCAGGCCTTGATGCCCCAATGGACCCCAGGTTTGGACGATGCCCCTTTTTCGTGGTGGTTGACCTGGACAGCATGAGTGAAATTTCCATTTCCAACTCCAACGTCATGGCATCAAGTGGTGCAGGGATCCAGGCGGCCCAGGAAGTGGCCAGGCAAGGCGCTACAGCTCTGATTACAGGGAATATCGGCCCCAATGCCATGCAGACCCTCTCGGCTGCCAATATCGATGTTTATCTGCACCAGGGAGGCGGAAGCGTCAGAGACGTTGTGGAAAAATTCAAGCGCGGTGAGCTTACGAAAACCGCTGGCCCCTCCGTACAGGCCCATGCCGGCATGGGTCAGGGCATGGGTAGAGGTGGCGGCCAGGGCATGGGTAGAGGTGGCGGCCAGGGCAGAGGAAGAGGCGGTGGCCAGGGCTCGGGAAGCGGGTCTGGAGTAGGCGGCGGCAGAGGAGGTCAATGGTAATGAAGATCTCCATTCCCACCATGGGCGACAGAGGCATGGAGGAGGCCATCTGCCAGCACTTCGGCCGGGCTCCGACTTTCACCATAATTGATGTGGATAGCGGAGATATCAAGGTCCTTCCCAATGTGAGCGAGCACATGGGCGGAAAGGGCCTTCCCACGGAGATTATGTTCGCAGAAGGCGTGAAGGTGATGATAGTGGGCGGTCTCGGGCCTAAAGCGGTCCAGGCCTTTAACCAGGCGGGCATTGAAGTATTCGTGGGTGCAGCCGGCACCGTAAAGGATGCTGTTGATGACTGGCGCGCGAAGATGCTGGCCCGCGCCGACCTGGACAATGCCTGTAGTGATCATAAGCATTAGGTAGAAGATCGAAAACCTTCCTGGCAGTCGGTCTCCTGCCCTCGGTCTTCTTTAAGAGTTTTTTTAAAAACCCGATTTTTAGCAGCCTATTGCAGGCGGTCTTGTTTGCTGCAATAAGCTGCACACTCAATTTGAGGCCAGCTTTCGGACAAGTGGCATGATCTCCGGCCTGGTGGGCTTTGCCGGCTTGGTCGGCCCGCCGCCAGAAAGGCCCATCTCCTGGCCGAGGGATCCCATCATCTCCTGGTTAAAGCGATCTGAGATCTCATCGAAAATCCTCTGATAGGCTTTGCAGTGAGGATCGACGCCCTTAATCTCACCATCAGTGGGCGCTATAGCATTGTAGGGGCAGCCTCCCCGGCAGTAGCGGATATGCTTGCAGCCTTTGCATTCCTTGTCCACATACTCCTTGAAGCGACGCATGCGCACTCCTGCGGCTGATTCGGCCAGATCCTTCTGGCTGGGACGATCCCGGACATGGCCCATGACGTACTCCGGCATGCCCACGAAGCGATAGCAGGGATAAATGCTGCCGTCCGGGCCCACGGCAAAGGTATTCTCCATGCAGTCCACAAAGGTGCAGACTGTGCCCCGGCCGGTGAAGACGCATCTACAGTAATCGTTAATATTGCGAACCTCTATCTGGTTCATGTTTTCCAGGTACCTGTCCATCAGATAGACCAGCAGCTCTCCATATTTTTCGGGAGATAGCGCCCATTTATCCGGCTCGTCGCTTCTCAGGGACGGCAATGCGGGATGCAGCTTGAGGGTCAGGCCGTTTTCCAGGAAAAATTTGAATATTTCTTCTTTGAACTGCACAGAGTAAGAGGTAAATGTGCATATGAACTGCACCTGCAAGCCGTGCTGCTTGGCCAGCTCATGCCCTCTCATGGTCTTCTCGTAGTAGCCCTCTGATCTCTGCAGGTCGTTTAGCTCCTGGGGCCCGTCCAGGCTGGAGCCGATGGGAATATTATATTCCGCCAGGACATCGGCCAGCTCCGGGGTAAGTTTCCAGAGGTTGGTCTGCAGAGCGAAGTTGGGCTCGAGATGCTGCAGCTCATCGGTGAGCAGGGGAAGAGCCTGCCTGTAGAAATCGGCCCCGGCCAATAGGGGTTCCCCCCCATGAAATGTGAAGGTGACGGGATCGCTCCTGAAGTCCTTGAGCCAGGCCACGGTATCCTTAACGGTCTCTATGCTCATTATGGGAGAACCCACCTCTGAACTCCAGCAATAAGCGCATTTGGAGGGACAGCCAAGGGTGGGGATGATCATGACATGAAAAGGCCTTTTTTGTCTTATCTTTTGTCTCATCATTTTTTTCCCTTCTTTATTCTACTAATAGTTAATCTTTAGTTCTCTATTTTTCTCTATCTCCTGGTAATCTTCTCCGCACCCACATGGGCGCGGCGCAGCGGGGGCAGCTCTTTCCAGAGCGCCATTTTATCGCCCCGAATCACTAAGGCGCCATCTATCCCCGGCTGATCAATCGCCTGGAAGCATTCCTGTAGCGGCCCCTGCAAGGTTACGGCATTTCCCAATGTCGTGGCTGCAGCGTCTGCCAGGGCCACATCCTGTGATATTACAACGGCTGCATCAGCACAGCCAAAAGAGATGGAAGGCCCCACATTTCCTGAGCTGGTGCAGATGCCCAGGGGCCTATTGCGCGCAGCCAGCTGGAAGGCGAGGTCTTTGATGGGCGAGCTTCCTGCATATATTCCTACTACGATGGGCTGATCGTTTAAGACGCAGATATCTCCGCCGTTGTCCACGACGGCATAAGTTGCTCCTTCATCCATCATGGCCTGCACGGCAAATCCGGCAATAGTGCCGGCTACCGCTGCCATGGGGCCGATGCCAAAGACGGCGCTCTTCTCTATCATCTGCTTTATGATTGGCGGGGCTTCTTCTTCGTCTAGAAGAATGTAAGGCTCTAAGGTAAGCTGGAAGAAGTGATCCTTTCTTATAAAATTCTCCAGGTAGGCGCGCTGCTCTCTTATGGACTCTCTGGCAGCATCTATATGCCTGCCCTCCCGGGCAAAAATGGTGACAATGGTCTCTTTGAGCTGGAAATGCTCCCGCAAAATTTCAGGCATGAATGTTCACAGTCGGCGCGCTCCTGCCAGCCCGGCTTTAGCTACCGTCTCCTCTTTTCCGCGCAGCCGGACAATCAGCTCTTTCTCATAGCTCACAGCCAATAGCTCGGTCGTCTCATAGAGCCGGGAAAGCTCGGATAGGCCCTCCGACGAGTAAGGCAGACTGAGCTGGAACTCCTTTAAAGGCTGCAAACGCTGAGAGATGCACTCTTCCAGCACACCCAGGCCCTGGCCGGTAAGGGCCGAGGCCAAAACAGGATAGGGGGTCAAATCTCTGATCAGCTCCGTCAATCCTTCTGCCTCACCCTCTTTCAGCCGGTCTGCCTTGTTCAGGATGGTTACAATTGGTGCAGAGACCTCACAGTCCCAGAGTGCCTTGTGAGAGGCCAGCAATTTGCGCCGCAGAAGCTGTGGCGGATCACTCATGTCTGCTACAAGGAGCACCAGATCAGCCTCAGAGATCTCGGAGAGGGTGGAACGGAAGGCTTTGATGAGGAAGTGGGGCAGATCGTCGATGAAGCCCACGGTGTCTGTGAGAAGAACCTTTCTGCCTAAAACCTCCAGTGCCCTGGTGGTGGGCGAAAGGGTGGTAAATGGCTGATCCTTTACCACTACCTGCGAACCGGTGAGTGCATTAAGAAGAGTCGATTTGCCGGCGTTGGTGTAACCGGCCAGGGCCACCAGATCAAAGCCCTGCTCTCTGCGCCTCTGCCGTCTGTCTTCGCCGTGGCTCTCCACATCCTTCAGCTCGGCCCGGATCTTGGCCATTCTTCCCCGGATATCGTGGTACATGGACTGCTCATAAGCGCCTGCGCCCCGAAAGCCCGGCTGCTCGCCTCGCTTTTTCAAGGCGAGGGCTTTCTTTACCTGGGGCGCATCATAGCTGAGACGGGCCAGTTCCACCTGCAGCTTGGCCTCGCGGGTGGAGGCACGAGATGAGAATATCTCTAAAATGAGATTGAACCTGTCTTGCACCTGGGCGGAAAACTCGCTTCTGATGTTGAAAACCTGGTTGGGGCTGAGTGGATTATAAAAAATCAGCTTCGTTGGGTTGTAGCTCAATGCCTGTTCTATCTTTCCCCTTCCCGTCTGGAAACGATAGTCTCGGTCCCTTCGCTGGCAGATCTCTGCCAATACCCGGTATCCGGCAGCGTTCGCCAGGCCTCGCAGCTCTTCCATCTTGTGGGGGTCCGGGGGCTTTTTCGGATTCTCTCGCATTAGCAGGACGGCGGTCTTTTCTTCATTCATTGTTATTATCTCGTTATTGCTCGTTATTTATTATCATCATCATACTATTTTACATTATTTATTTTATGGCTATTCATGATAAGCCTTCGTCCTGATACTGATATATGATGGGCCATTTCTATCGCCGTCCTCTCCGCTATGGTCTCAGGATACTTGCAATCTCTTCCCAGTATGCTTTTCACCCTCCATATCTCCAGATTGTAGAGGTCTCCGGATTCGGCGACTATTGTCCCGGGAAGGCACATGCACGCCTCGCTTATGAAGTCGGCCACAACATTGATGTCCAACGTCTCGGCCGCCCGAGGTACCTGCCTGACTGAATAGATCTTCTCGATAAAATTGGGGGATACGCGGGCGGAGACGACAGCGCATACCATTTCATATCTGCCCTCTACTTTATGCCGGCCCGAAATATCTATTGCCACGATGTCTATCTATTCAACCCCTGCATAGCATCTCTTTTTTCCATCATCTGATAATGGCGTGCTGCTTTACTATAGCTGTAGCTTCTTCCTTAAGTAAGCCCGCACCCATAGCTATCTCTATAGCGCGCTCGCTGTTTATGAGATCTCGGGGGGCGTGGCTGTCTGTATCCACCACCATTTTTGCTCCGGCCAGCTTTGCCATGCGCACCACATGGCCGTTGGTGATATTGTGGCCCGATCGGGATGTGATCTCCAGGCAGACATTGTTTTCTCGGGCCAACTCTGCTTCTTCCAGGGTGATGAAGCCGGGGTGGGCCAGGATGTCCACTCTTGCCTGCAGGGCGGCTTTGTTTGTGCCCGGTCGCACGGGCTCCACCGGCGTTTCGCCGTGCACAACCACGATCTCTGCCCCCAGCTTGCGGGCGAGAGCGGCCAGCGGCCCGATCTTGGCTGGAGGAACATGGGTTATCTCCACTCCTATCAGTACTCTGATGTCCAATACGTCCTCCAAATACTTGGCTTTAGAGACACAGGACAAGATATGCTCGATATTGGTATAGTCCGCATGATCGGTTATGCCGATGGCTGTGTATCCCAATACCTCTGCCCGGCGCACCAGCTCGGAAGGAATGAGCTCGCCATCACTGAAGGTAGTATGAGTATGCAGATCGATCATATACCTCTGTTAAATCCCTGCTTTATTATTAAGCATTGCCTTCCCAGACTTTCCTTCCAGCTTCTGCGCAGCATGAATATAAATAGGCATCACCATAGGCCACTATAGGCAGCCAGAAGGCCGGACGGATATGCTCTAATAATCATCGGCGGCCTGCGAGACTGGAAAATGTGATAGGCGATAAATACATTAAGCGAAAAGAAAGAATCGGAATTAGCGTTCCTGCAGAGTCTCGTATTCCTTCACAATTTCCTTTCCGACAACGACTTCATCGATGCTGTGTACCGCTGCTCCGAAGTTCTTCATCACTTTCTCTATGCCATCGTAATCGATATCCTCGCCCTGGATGGTCGCCTTGACTGACTCTGTCTGCTGGTCTACTTCATCCAGACTGAGGTTGACTCCCGTAACCCCGTTCACCTTGGCCAGGGCAGTAGCCAGATCCAACATAGTAGGAATGTGCGGTTTCAAAACATCAAGAACCAATCTTCTAATCATCGTATTCATGTGACCAAATCTCTGGTGCATTTTTTTCCTTCGGCTTCAATGTTAACTGAATTGTTTCGCTTATAATTATGTTTCCCTTTCGTTGGGAAAAATTAGGCTCTTCGCTCATTGTCAAGCCCTTAACTCCCGACATTTCAGCTCGCCTAAAGAAAGACTGTCAGTTCAACGGCTCTTTTTTTTGTATTTAGACTTCATGGAGCCGGCGATTCTCTTTAAGGCCGAGGATTTAGAGCCTTTTTTGGCAACCAATATTCTTCCGGAAGACTCTTCCAGGTGCCAGGTCTTGGGGTGTTTTTTCTCGCGCTCGATCTCCGGCTTGAAACCGGATTTAAGTGAGGCTGTGATTAGCATATCCAGGTTAGGATCATTAACGGCATCTTGACGGGAAACCATCCTGCCTTCCGCCCTGGAGCGGGCCGCGTCGAAGTAGATGGGCCATATGACAAGCTTGTCCTTCTCGGGCATAGACCGGAGTATTGTTCCATATCCTTAAAGTATCTTTCTTAGCTTCGAGGAAATTTTCTCAGGCACGAAAAGTCTTTTAGCTTTGTTGGCTCATAATTGATAGCTAGTATAACTGCGGAGTTTCCAAAAATGAGCGAAGATACTTATCCCGTTGCCAATGTCGGTGGAAAGGAGATCCCATACGACCCGGAGCAGCTTCGAAGGATTCAGGAGCACCCATGTTTCAGCGAGAAGGCCTGTCATACCTTTGGCAGAATGCACCTGGCTGTGGCCCCCAAGTGCAACATCCAGTGCAAGTACTGTGTGCGGGACTTCGACTGCGTGAATGAATCGCGGCCGGGGGTGACCTCTCAGGTTCTGAAACCTAAGGAAGCGTTAGAGCGGGTGGACGAGGTGCTGGAGAAGTATCACTACATCAAAGTGGTCGCGGTAGCCGGTCCCGGCGAGCCTTTGGCCAATGAGGAGACTTTTGAGACGCTTCGCCTGGTGGGCGAAAAGTATCCTAACATTATCCTCTGCCTCAGCACCAATGGCCTGCTTCTGGCTGACAAGATTCAAGAGCTGGATTCCTTAGGCGTCTCTAACATCACTGTCACCATGAATGCCATAGACCCGGAGATCGGCCAGCAGATTTACGATTATGTGACCTATCAGGGCAAGAGGTATGAGGGCCTGGAGGCGGCAACACTGCTACGTGACAACCAGCTTAAAGGCATCGAAGAGGCCCTGAAGCGAAAGAAGATTGTGAAGGTCAATACGGTCCTAATTCCTGGGATCAACGACAAGCACGTCTTTGATGTTGCCCGCAAGATAAAGTCCCTGGGGGTCTATATCCATAATGTCATGCCCCTCATTCCCCAGTACAAGTTTGCCCACATCAAGCCACCATCGCCGGAAGAGAAACGAAAGATCCAGGAGGAGCTGGGCAAGATCATCAAACAGATGAAACATTGCCGGCAGTGTCGCTCTGATGCCATTGGGCGGCTGGGATGCGATGTGCAGCAGGAGTTTCAGAGCAAAGCCAGAGAACAAGGATAATTGAGTAATCGTGAAACTGGGCAAGAAGCG
>JAFGNK010000005.1 GCA_016927055.1 Methanotrichaceae archaeon
AGGATTCATCGCGTTCTCTGCCCTGTCAGGACTCTTTCTGTTCTTAATACTGATGATAGTACTCTTCTTGCTGGCGGAAGGTATGACAATAGAGATGGTCAGGGAAGCTGCCTCCGGCAACAAGGCGGACCTGTCCTACGCCTGGCAGATCACCAGAGTCAAGATGGAGCCACTCATCCTCTCTTCAGTCATGGCCGGCGTAATTGTAGCTCTTGGATATCTGCTCTTCCTCATCCCCGGAGTGATCTTGAGCTTTGTCTTCTTTTTCGTCGCCCAGACGGTTATGATTGACGACAGGTCCGGCGTAGATGCCCTGAAGGCAAGCTATCATTTTGTCGAGGCCAATTTATCCGACGCTCTGATAGTCGTCCTCGCCTCCCTGGCCATAGGCGCAGTGCTCCCGACGATCCCGTTCATCGGCGCTATCCTCAGCCTGCTCTCCCTGCCCTACATCTACGGCCTGGCCACATTGCTCTATCTGGACTATAAAGAGGATCAGTCGAAAAAGCAGGAGACTACAGTAGAGGTATCCTGATGGACAAGAGATGTTGAGACAGAAAACTTGGGCAGGAAAAATGCCCTTTTCTCGACCATCATCTTTAATTTCAGTATTTACATGGCATTGGTCATGAGCAAGATCGGAAAAGCGATCAGACTGGAGCGCATTTTAGACCGCAAAACTCACAGAACAGTCATTGTACCCATGGATCACGGCATCTCCGTAGGCCCCATCGCCGGCCTGACGGATATGCCCGCCACAGTGGATAAGGTAGCTGAGGGCGGGGCCAATGCTGTTTTGGGACATATGGGCCTACCGCTGCACGGCCACCGGGGATATGGGCACGATATAGGACTGATCATTCATCTCTCGGCATCCAGCTCCCTGGGTCCCGATCCCAACCACAAGGTCCTCGTGACCGAGGTAGAGGATGCCATAAGAGTGGGCGCTGACGCCGTAAGCATTCACGTCAACGTGGGCGCTGAAGATGAGGCAGAAATGCTGCATGATTTGGGCAGGGTAGCCCGAACCTGCGATCTATGGGGCATACCACTCATTGCCATGATGTATCCTCGCGGACCGAAGGTCAAGTCCGAGCACGGCGTCGAGTACGTCAAACTTGCCGCCCGAATCGGTTCCGAGCTAGGGGCGGATATTGTTAAGACCAACTACACCGGTTCCCCCGATACCTTCAGGGAGGTTGTAGAGGGCTGCAGCGTGCCAGTAGTTATCGCCGGAGGACCCAAGATGGACACGGAAAAGGATCTCCTGCAAATGGTCCATGACGCAATAAAAGTCGGCGGAGCCGGTGTTGCCTTCGGCAGAAACATCTTCCAGGCAAAAAATCCCACGCTCTTGGTCAAGAAGCTATGCACCGTAGTTCATATGGGGTATACTGCAGAAGAGGCTGAAAAGGTCGCACTCTAAGCGACCTTTAATTTTATCTTAAATTTAAAAATACTACTATGCAAAGTTAATCGGCCTCCAGGTCACCGCCAATAGCTAATAGAACAAAGTATTCAACCTATTATTTAAAATAAAATTTGCCATGACTATTCGACCGCAATCTATATCCACTTCTTCGAATACATTAGGAAGCATGAAGTCCATAGCTTTCCTTCTCCTGGCTCTTTCCCTGGTGACAATTATGCCGGTCGTGAGCCAGGATGCCAATTATTGGCTTGTTCAGACCCAAAGCGATTACAATAACGGTTCCTACTCCCTGGCCTTGCAGGATATCGATGAATACCTGGAGATCAACTCCAGCGATACCTGGGCCTGGATCTTCAAAGCCAACCTTCTCATCAAGATGAAAAGATACAGTCAAGCCGTAGACAGCTTTGACCAGCTCATCCAGCTAGATGGCTCTAATGCTCAGGCCTACAACGACCGGGGCCTGATCCTTTCCGGTGGCATGAGGCAGCATGAGGAGGGCTTAAATTCCCTGGAGAAGGCCTTGCAGATCAACCCCAATAATGCCAATTACTGGTTTAATAAAGGCATGATCTTAGAGAATATGGAAAGCTATGCGGAAGCATTGGAGGCCTACAGTCAGGCTGCAGATTTAAACCCATCTCTTGATATGGCCTGGTACAGGCAAGGTTATGTTTTGGTAATGTTGGGCAGCTATAACGAGTCTCTCCCTCTCCTGGACAGGGCGATAGAACTCAATTCCAAGAATGCTGAAGCCTGGAACACAAAGGGATTGGTCTTAATGGAGCAGAATTCCACCCAGGAAGCGCAAGGCTGCTTTGAAAGGGCTGCAATCCTGGAGCCGTCCAACAGGGATTTTCAGAAGAATAAGAAAAAGACGATAGAGGAGAGGGAGTGGGTGCCTGAGAAGACTATAAAGTTTAATAGTCTACAGTGAAGACTAATTTTTATAGATTTTTTATCAAATTTTTAATATGGCCAGAATTCAGAAAGAGAGAAATTTTAAGTTTCTAGGATTGGATTTTCATACTAAGCGACCCAACAAATTGTTTATTCTTTAACCAAGCCTCTAAAGCCGGACATTATCCAAAATGCCAGGCCCCAAAAGACCAAGATCGTAAAGGTCATCAGCACCAGATCCACCACCCTCATTATTAATAGTTAACTTTTGGCATAAATAGTTTACTATAAAGTATTAGACTATAAGTAATAATAGTAGTTATAATCAAGTGGACATATATATAAACACAATAAAAACGAGGGGGGATGATTTGCTAGAGCCGTTAAAAAACCACTCAATTGATTTTATGTAATGCTTTTCTTCAGATCCACTCTAGAATGAATGCCGTAAGATGCATTATATACATAATTTTTTCTTAAAGTTGTTAATATTATCTTCAGAATCTATTGTCCTGAAGAAAGTTTAGGTTGCATTTATACGTTAGCCTTACTTATGCTAAATTACTTTTGATTATTACTAAAGATATTTGGAATAAAACCCGGCATGCTGGGGTACGAATAATGAAAAGAAGCAAGAATGAAATCATATCACAAATATTGAGCATATGCAAAGATGGAGCTAACAAAACCCGAGTAGTCTATCAGGCCAATCTCAACTTTAGAACAGTTGACTCTTTCCTGGAGCTTCTTATAAAAAATGAGTTGATAGAAGTTAAGAGAAAGAAGCATCTGACATACGAAACCACAAAAAAAGGAGTGAATGTTCTGGAGACCATCAACCATATCAATGATTCTCTATATAAAAATTGATGCATTAGACACTAAACCAAATCAAAAATAACTCAAAATAGAAAACGTGGGAGCAGGGACTCAGGTAATCCTGGCCACCGCCGCCACCTCGTCTCCTGGCTTGACATTCATGATGCGCACACCCTGCGTGGACCGGCCCTGCACCCGGATCTCGCTGGTTGGAATTCTGATCACTACGCCGTCCTTGGTGGTCACCAGCAATTCATCGTCCTCCGAGACCGTGGTGGTACAGCAGACGAAGCCCTTTCTGGCATCAATGTTCTTTACGCCCTTGCCACCGCGCCTCTGCGAGGGATACTCCTCCAGCTCCGTTCTCTTGCCATAGCCCTGATTGGTGATGGTAAGCAATGTGAAATTAGCGTCCGGCCGGATCACATCCATGCTGATAAGCTCGTCACCCATGTTCAGGCTGATGGCCTTCACGCCCATGGTGCCTCGATTGGAAGCACGCACGTCATCCTCCTTGAAGCGAATGGCTTTGCCGAATCTGGTGGCCACCAATAGCTCCTTACTTCCGTCCGTGAGCTTGGCCGAGACCAGGCTGTCACCCTTGAGATTTATGGCCTTGATGCCGCCCTTGCGGGGATTGGAAAAAGCCTGCAAAGGCATCTTCACAATGCTTCCGCTCCGGGTTACCAGGATTATGAAGCCCGACTCAAAGCTCTTCACAGGTATGGCGCCCGTGATCCTCTCATCCGGCTCCAGTTGCAGCAAATTGACAATGGACTTTCCACGAGTTGCCCGGCCCAGAGAGGGAACCTCGTAGACCTTGAGCCAGTGGGCCTTGCCCTTGTCCGTGAAGAAGAGCAGATAATCCTTGGTAGATGCAGTAAAGACGTCGGTTACAAACTCCTCGCTCTTGGTCTCCGCGCCGATGACTCCCCGCCCGCCGCGCCGCTGCATGCGGTAAGCCGTAAGGGGCTGGCGTTTGATGTACCCGGAGGAGGTGATAGTCACTGCTACCTCCTCCTCCTGAATGAGGTCCTCCCGGCTGACCTCGCCCTCCGCCTCGATGATCTGGGTGCGCCGCTCATCCCCGTAGGTATTAATGAGCTCTGTCAGCTCTTCTTTGATGATGCCTAAAATCTCCAGGTTACTGGAAAGAATCTTCCTCAATTCGGCGATAAGCTTTTCCAGTTCTGCCGCCTCGGAGACTATCTTCTCCTGCTCGAGACCGGTGAGCCGCTGCAGCCTCATGTCCAGGATAGCTTTAGCCTGCACCTCGCTCAGTGAGAAGGCCTGCATCAGGGCATCCCTGGCTTCGACTGGAGATGCAGCTGCCTTGATTATTCTTATTACCTCATCGATATTCTTGAGAGCGATGAGCAGGCCCGCCAGGATATGAGCCCTCTTCTCGGCAGCATCAAGCTCGAACCTGGTGCGCCTTTCCACCACCATTGAGCGATAGTAGATGTACTGCTCAAGAGTCTCTTTTAGCGAGACCGTCCTCGGCAGGCCGTCCACCAGGACCATATTGTTGATTCCGTAGCTGGTCTGAAGAGCCGTATGCTTATGCAGTTGATTTAAGACCACATGAACATTAAATCCGCTCTTGACTTCCACCACCAGGCGAATGCCGTCTTTATCAGACTCATCCCTCAGATCGGATATGCCCTCCAGACGGCCCCCTTTGACCATCTCTGCCATATCCTCGATTAGCTTGGCCTTATTCACCTGATAGGGTAGCTCTGTAAAGATGATCTTAGTGCTCCTCGTCCCTTCTTCAATCTCCGACTTGGCCTGCAGCAGAATGCTGCCCCGGCCGGTTTGATAGGCAGCCTCAATGCCGACCCGGCCTACAATGTAAGCTCCCGTGGGAAAGTCGGGCCCGCTCAGAAAGTGCATCAGCTCGGAAAGCGTCGCCTGGGGCTGGTCGATGAGATAAATGATGGCCCCGCAAAGCTCCGTCAGATTATGGGGCGGAATATTGGTGGCCATGCCCACGGCAATGCCGGTGGAGCCGTTGAGGAGAAGGTTGGGCAGCTTTGCCGGCAGCACCGTGGGCTCTTTCATCGAGCCGTCGTAGTTAGCTGTAAAGTCCACCGTGTTCTTTTCTATGTCAGTGAGCATCTCCCCGGCGATCTTGGAGAGCCGCACCTCAGTGTAACGCATGGCAGCAGCCGGATCTCCATCAACGGAGCCGAAATTGCCCTGGCCGTCGATGAGAGGATAGCGCATGGAGAAGGTCTGGGCCATGCGCACCATGGTCTCATAGATGGCTGCATCCCCGTGAGGATGGTACTTACCCATGACATCTCCCACCACACGCGCCGATTTCTTGTAGGGCTGGTCGTGGGTCATGCCCTGCTCATACATGGCATAGAGTATGCGTCGGTGAACGGGCTTGAGGCCGTCCCGCACGTCGGGCAAAGCTCGGCCCACGATCACGCTCATAGCATAATCTATGTAGGAGGATTTCATCTCCTCAGTGATGTTAACCAGTACTTCTGTCAAAGCCACCTCAAATATCTGACATCAAACATCATACATCAAGATTCTTTACATACTTGGCATGCGTCTCGATGAACTCACGTCGAGGCTCCACCCGGTCGCCCATGAGGATGGTGAAGATGCGATCCGCCTCCACAGCATCTTCCAGCGTCACTTTCAGCATGGTTCTCTTCTCTGGGTCCATGGTCGTATCCCACAGCTGCTCGGGATTCATCTCTCCCAGACCCTTGTACCTCTGAATGGCAGGCTTGGCAATGTTCTCGACCAATTGGCTCAGCTGCTCATCCGTGTAAGCGTAGCTGACCTGCTTGCCCTTCTTGACCTGGTAGAGAGGCGGCTGGGCGATAAAGACGTAGCCAGCCTCGATGAGCGGCTTCATGTATCTGTAGATGAAGGTCAGGAGGAGAGTGCGAATGTGCGAGCCGTCCACATCGGCATCGGTCATTATTACTACCTTGTGATACCGGGCCTTGGTGATATCAAAGTCATCGCCGATGCCTGTGCCGAAGGCCACAATCATATTGCGAATCTCGCTATTCTTGAGAATCTTGTCGAGCCGGGCCCGTTCCACATTGAGGATCTTGCCGCGCAAGGGCAGTATGGCCTGAAAATGCCGATTTCTGCCCTGTTTTGCCGAACCCCCGGCAGACTCGCCTTCCACAATGTAGATCTCGCATTTTGTGGGATCATTGTTGGAGCAGTCCGCCAGCTTTCCCGGCAGCCCGCCTGAGCCCAGGGCATTCTTGCGCCTTGTCAGCTCTTTGGCCTTCCTGGCCGCCTCGCGGGCACGCAGGGCTTCGCCCGCTTTCTCCACAATAGTAGTGGCCACAATGGGATTTTCTTCGAAATACTCAGCCAGGCCCTCCGAGACCATGGACTCAATTAGGCCCCGAATGGCGCTGTTTCCTAATCGAGTTTTGGTCTGTCCCTCGAACTGCGGATCGGGAAGCTTCACGCTGACGACCGCCACCAGCCCTTCGCGCAGGTCTTCTCCGCCCAGTTTCACCTCGTTTTTAAAGACCTTGTTAGCTCGAGCATACTCATTGACCGTCTTGGTCAGAGCGGCGCGAAAGCCCATAAGATGAGTTCCGCCCTCGCGTGTGTTGATATTGTTAGCGTAAGAGAAGATGTGCTCGTTGTAGGAGTTGTTGTACTGAAGGGCAACCTCGACCTGGGTTCCGTTTTTGCTTCGCGAGAAGAAGAGGGGGGGCTTATGCAGGGTCTCTTTGTTGGTGTTGAGGTATTCCACAAAAGAGATGATGCCACCCTCATAGCAGAAGTCGTTCTCTTTGTCCGTCTTCTCATCTTTGATGGTTATCCTCAGGCCACGATTGAGAAAGGCCAGCTCTCGGAGCCGGGAAGAGAGGGTATCGAAGTTGTATTCAGTCTCCTCGAAGATGGTCCCGTCCGGCTTGAAGGTGACTGTTGTGCCGGTGTGCTCGGAGTGCCCCTTGACTACGACCTCTGAGGCCACGTTGCCGTGCTCATAACGTTGCCAGTAGACCCGTCCGTTCCTCCGAACCTCCACCTCCATCCACTCGGAGAGAGCGTTGACCACGGAGACGCCTACGCCATGCAGGCCTCCGGAAACGCTGTAGGACTCATGGTCGAACTTGCCTCCAGCGTGCAGAACGGTCATGACTATCTCCAGAGCGGGGCGGCCGAATTGCGGATGATTATCGATGGGAATTCCTCGACCATCATCAGCCACAGAAACGCTGCCGTCGGGATGGAGAATCACGTTTATCGCCTTGGCGTATCCTCCTAAGGCCTCGTCCACGCTGTTATCCACCACCTCGTAAACCAGGTGGTGCAGCCCAAGTGTGTCTGTGCTGCCTATGTACATGGATGGCCTGCGCCTGACTGCCTCGAGGCCTTCAAGAACCTGAATTTGGCTTGCGTCGTAGCCCGTTGCTTTACTCAAAACTGATTAAGCCTCCTGAATAATTAGGACTGTAATGAAATAGCCTTAGACGATATAAGCTTTTCCCCAAAATATATCTTAAATTTTATTTAAAAATTTGATGCATTGCCGCATCCGGAATGAAGAATATAGTACTGATGATAGTACCTGCCGCCTTCGGGGACAAATGAAGAAGCTCATGGCAGAAAGACCTTTGAAAATCTTGGACGAGGATCTCATTGAATCATAAAAGCCAAGGTCCGGATTCGAACCGGAGTGGTAATGCTCTGCAGGCATTTGCGTAGCCGCTCCGCCACCTTGGCGATTGGTAAAGGCGTCCAAGAGCTGTGACAATCTGGCTTAAACCTTTGTCGGTTGGAAGCAACCCTCGCGCCGCAAGCTTGCAGAGATGTCATCCCCTATAAAGATTGCCTTCGGTAAGAATTTCCATTGGACCGATAACTACAAATATTTATAACGATTACATAGGTAGTTTGCCGCACCATGCAAGGGTTGGCGGGTGAACCGTGGGCTCAACGTATCCGATAATGCTCTAATTGGCGAGGAAAACGTGTCTGCGCCTCCGCAATGCAGACATGCGCTCGCACCATGGGCGGGCCCATCCTTTCCCAGAGGTGCATGCCTTCGTGGCAATGCATTCGGCTGCGAGCCTGTGAGGCAGAAAGCTTTCGGCGTTTAAAGTTGCATGCCATAATCGGCATAGCAATCTGCCGGAAATCTCACGCTAATGCACGGCCGGGGCATGGGCGGCAAAAGAAGCAGCGGTTATGACGGGTATATGCCCCACCAACTGTAAAGCTATTAGGGGTCCCAAAAAGATAGGCACTGTGCAATATTCCAGTGATCTGCTCGTGCGGGCCGTTGCTTTTAAAGTCGAGATCTTGGGCAGGGCCAGGCCGGCACTTGTTGACCGGCTCCTAAAAGGGGCGCTGTGGAATTTCGGCGCTGGCCCTCCTGGGGCTCGATTATTCTGTTTTAGGACATTCGATGCACCTCTTTTCTCTCCCTCCGACCCCCAGACATTAGCCACCCCCCTAATTGAAAAACTCCATCAAGGAACATTTTTATATGGTTTGCTAGCCCTTAAGACCTGAAGCATTATGGTCCTGGAAAATTTAGGCGGATCGCTGCGCAATGCTCTAAAGAAGATTGCGTCGGCGAATAAGATCGACAAGGCACTGGTAGACGATGCCGTGCGGGAGATTCAGCGCGCACTTCTGCAAGCTGATGTGAATGTGAAGCTGGTGATGCAGCTTTCCAACACCATCAAAGAGCGGGCGCTGAGTGAGAAGCCATCTGCGGGAATGAACCCGCGCGAACACGTCATCAACATCGTCTATCAGGAGCTGATCAATCTGGTAGGCCGCGGCTCTGACATCCCCCTGAAAAAACAGAATATCATGCTCGTGGGCCTGCAAGGCTCAGGAAAGACCACTACTGCGGCAAAGCTTGCCACCTTCTTTCAAAGAAAGGGCCTACGCACCGCAGTCATCTGCGCCGACACCTTCAGAGCCGGAGCCTTTGACCAGCTAAAAGCTCTCTGCGAGAAGCAGGGCATCTTCTTTTACGGAGAAAGGGGCAATCCCGATGCACCCGCTGTGGCGAAAGCCGGCCTGGAGGCAACAAAGAAGTACGACGTTCGGATCGTCGATACCGCCGGTCGGCATGCTCTGGAAGGCGATCTGATCCAGGAGATGAAGGACATTCACGCCGTGGTCAATGCCGAGCAAAAATTGCTGGTGATGGACGCTGCTTTAGGCCAGCAGGCTTCCGAGCAGGCGCGCGCTTTCAACGAGGCGGTGCAGATCACAGGCGTCATCATCACCAAGCTGGATGGCACAGCCAAAGGCGGCGGGGCACTCTCCGCCGTGGCCGAGACCAAGACCTCGGTGGCCTTCATAGGCATTGGTGAGACGCCCGCCGACCTGGAGAAGTTCGAAGCAGACCGATTTATCTCCCGCATGCTGGGCATGGGCGACATCAAGACGCTCATCGAGAGAGCCCAGGAAGTGCAGACCGATCAGCAGATGGACGTTGAATCGCTTATGCGGGGCAAGTTCTCCCTCAAAGACATGTACCAGCAGATGGAGGCCATGAACAAGCTGGGGCCCTTAAAGCAGATCATGCAGATGCTGCCACTGGGAGGGCTTGGTGTGGAGCTTTCCGATAAAGAGTACCAGATGACCAAAGACCGCCTGGATAAGTACCGAGTGGTCATGGACTCCATGACTTCCGCCGAGCTGGAAGACCCAAAGATAATAACTGCCTCGCGGATCAAGCGCATATCCCGGGGCAGCGGCGCCCCCCCTGAAGTTGTTCGCGAGCTTCTCAAATCCCATCAGGCCATGCAAAAGGCGATCAAAGGCATGAGAGGCGGCGCTGGCAAGATGAATATGAAGCGCCTCATGAAGAGATTTTCCCCGGGGACCTAAAAACCCTAAAAGAGATTTTAATGATGAGAAACATGATATGTGGGCCGGAAGGCTGACGGACAGGGTCTGCCCCCCTGCCCAATGGCAGCATCAGGTCTCCCACCTTCCTTCTGCGATACCATCTATTCTTTTTCCGTCAGGCAATATATAGCTATAGTCTCCCATGACTGTGCTGCCTTCACTTGCCAGACTTAATTTGTAGATTTCCCCGCCCAGAGCGGTCACATTAAGAGATAGCTTATTGCCCTGCAACATTCCCACTGCCTCTACCGGCCTGGTTTCACTGGCCCAGGTCATATTTCCCCACCCGGAGAAAACTCCCTTTGCAGCAGAGAGAAGGGTATCCATGCTGCCATTATCTCTCAGATTCAGGCGAAGCCGACTTGCAGCCGCCGATTTCACATCAGAGGCTGACGAATAGCTTCCAGCAACATTCTCGCGTACGAACTCATCGTAGCTATCCATACTGATGTCCACGGCCGGATCGCCCAGAAAGTTGTAAGACCCTCCCCCACCCAAAGAACAACACTTTGCCGCTACCGGAGTGCCTACTGCAAGCACAAATATCAGAGCCGAAATCATCAGAACTGCAATCATGCCTCTCGTCTTGGATCCCTCCGAAGCCCGCTTCATCTCAAGAAGCATTAGTCTTGACCCTCAAATTTCTTATCAGTGAGGTAGTTCATGGATGCAGCACTCATCCTAATTCTGTATGCTCTGCGTGGCCCTTCCCACCCATGCACCCGAGGTCGCACTGGGACTGACCCTCTTGCCAAGCGTTGTGGCATAATTTTTCCCGGCGGCTAAAGTTATGTGGCCAGTCACCATTCCAAACTCGCGGGGTCCAGCCGGAGAGAGTGAATCATATTCTCCGGCAAGAGATTCTCCCGATACAGAGAGCTTGAGCCGAAATACCGGCCCTGCATCAATCAGAGATATGAATATGGTTGGCCGGTCCCCGGCCACAGAGCCAGCTGCGACCACGGCCAGACCGCCTTGGTCGGCAGACATTTGGCCTGAACCTAAAACGAGGTCGTCTTGCTGATAGATCTGCAAGTCAAAGTGCCTTATCTGGGCCCCCTTCAGATCAAGAGCCCAACTTCCCGTGAGATTTGCCCGTGAGGTGATTGCACCCACATTGGAAGGCGAAATCGATCCCTTGCCCACGGTTAGAGCGGGAACTACCCCCGTGCCTGTGCTCACAGTGCCCATGTAACCCTGCGAAGATACATTGGATGCCAGGCTGATGAATAATAAGATTATAAGAATTGCTTTTGATGCCATAACCACTAACCCTCTATAGCCGATTGGGATGGCGATGTTAATAATGGTATCCTTTGCCGCCCAATTCTCATGATATACCGTGTAAAAATGATAGAAACATCAGATAAAGATTAAATAAAAATAAAATGCGCCCGGGACAATATCCCGGGAAGCATTTTAAACTTTCAGCAACCTGCTGGCTCAAATGGCCCGATCTTATACGATTGTAGGCGCAGCCACCGGTAAGGTTTGTGTGACCTGCTGAGCCTGAGCGGTCTGCTGGGCCTGAGTTGTCTGCTGAGTTTGGGCAGTCTGCAAGGCAGGAGCGGCAACGCCCTGCGGTGACACCAGGCTGCCGAAGGCCACGCCAGGCTGGGTTATTCCCGGTGCGGTGAAGACGTACTCACCATTCATGGAGCCCGGCCCGATGGTCAGGCTGAAGCGATACATGTTCTGGCTGCCGGCCGGGATCACAAACAATGCCAGCCGATCGCCCAGCACGCTGCCTCCCGCAGTGACGACAGTAACCACACCGTTATCTGCCAGCTCGCCTGATCCAAACACTGCATCAGCGGTCTGATAAAGGTCAAGCTTGAGATAGCTCTTATCAACGTCATTCAGGGTAAAGGCCCAGCTTCCAGCTGCGGGAGCGACACCCAATCCCTTGATGACGGTTACAGGTGTCCTTACACCCTCGCCCGGAACGTGGGGGCTCATGCCGGTATCCTTTCTTATGATAAATAGGCTCTCATTCTGGAAAGACAGAGCGGAATCATTCAGGTCGCCGTAGACGCCCTCGCGAACTTCTTGGTAGATCTGGCTGCCGGACATGTCCTCACCAGGAAACTCCGGCTCGACAAACTGGTTCTTTGGTCCCTGGGCAAAGGCAGTCACGCAAAGACATGCCACTAACGCCAAAGCTATTGCTACACACTTAAATCCCATTCTCCTGATACCTCCTCACTTGAAAGCCACCGCTGAGATCTTAAAGTTAACCCCTCTTTTCCAGAAGAGGCCAATTTCGCCACGCTTTTTCCTCTGCCAAGAACGTGGGACAAGCAGTGGGCTTTGTATGGTATCTTTAATGCTCTGGCATAGTTTTCGAAAAAAATTAGCGCGAAAGCACTAGGAAAGGATTTTCATTTCACATCGCTCCTGATACGAATCAAATCCACTTTCAGGTCGTCTGAGATCTTTGCCCCATTCAAATTAGCTTTAGAGAGCGAATAAAGAGTGAATTGATCATATTTAATGCGCTCCAGGTTGACACCGGTCAAATCAACCCCCGTCATCTCCACCCTGTCAAAGGTGGCATCTCTCAAATCCGCCCCGCTCATTTTAGCATTGGTCAGATATACCAGCACCAGACTGCAGCCCCGGAGGGAGGAGTCAGTTAAATCCGCGCCCCTCAAATCCATCTCGCACAGCCTGACACGATCGAGCTTGACCTTGCGAAGGATGGCACCGTCCAGCCTGGCAGAATTCAAGTCCGCATCGGAAAGATCGGCTCCTGTGAGGTTGGCTCGGGTCAGGTCGGCATAGGAAATCTTGGCTGAATTCAGCCGGGCTCCCATGAGCTGCGCCTCGGTCAAATCGGCATAGGAGAGACTGGTCCATTTTAGGTTGGCCCCCGTTAAGTTTGTGCCCATAAGATATGCTCTGGTAAAATCAGCTTCACTCAAGTCAGCATTATGCAGATTGGTATTGTATAGCTCTGCCCGGGAAAATTGTCCCCTGGAGAGATAACTTTCGCTAAGGTCTGCCCAGCTCACGTGAGCTCCAATCAGGTTTGCACCGATCATATATATGCCCTTGAGATTCGCGCCGGAGAGGTCAGTTCGAAAGAGCCTGGCATCAGTCAAATCTGCATCAGAGAGATTGGCATCGGAAAGATCAGCCTCTGTGAGATCCGTATTCTCCATGATGGCATTATTAAGATTGGCATTGGACATTCGAGAATAGGCCAAAATAGCCTGAGAAAGATCCGATCCGCTCAGGTCCGCATCGTTGAGAACTGCCGCAGTTAAATCGGCCTTAACCATATTGGTCCCTTGTAGCAAAGAATGAGAGAACCATGCCGAGCGCATAAAAGCGCCATCCAGGTTTGAACCGCTGAGATTTGAGCCGGACAGATCCGATTGATTGAGGTGCATGCCGCTCAGATTCATATGGGTCAGGTCCAGATTGACCAGATCGACGCGATCCGCTATCTTGCTGCTGAGATCCTGTGGCTGCGCCGCGGCGGAGCATGTTGCTATCAATGCGCAAGACACCAATGCGCAGAACACCAATATGCGAAACGCAGGCGGCATCAAAGATTCAATTCTCATAGATCTCCTTGGCTTAGAGCCATTTCCATTCGTACTTTTAATTCTAATACTCTATTAGTAGTCTTTCCCTTTTGACATTTCAAGTTTCTGGTGATACTCAAGCCTGCTCCAGCTCCAGGCGAAGAGAATCAAAGAGCCAATTAAGCCAGCCTCCATTTAGGATTGATCGCATCAAGGTATTGAAATTCGGAGAAGCTATAGGGTGCGGAATAATACTTGGGATCTTTCACGACCCCATAATAACTATCAACAGCGAGCCAGGCACCGGGATGGTCTTTGTCCTCCACGGCAACCCAGATATGGCCCTGGGAGACAAATCCGCTGGGATCATAAAGGAAGATCACATTATATCCAAACCCCTTGTAAGTGCTATCCAGCTTTTTAGAACCGTCATAGCACATCCCCAGGGGCGTTACGGGAAACATGACATACCTACTGATTGTCTTGATAAATTCAGAATTATCCGTTATTGCGTAGGTAGCGCCGATCCGGATGGCATCGCCTGGTATCACCTGGACCGGTCCGGCTTTGCCGGTCGGGGGAGTCATCCAAAAATCTGCAAGCCTTGTCGAGGCACCGTTAGGTGTGAGATAGACTTCTTTGCCGGCTTTTAGCTTGACGATGACACAGGATTGATCCGATGACGGTTCAGCATTATAACCATGCGTTGCCAGAAAAAATGCTAAATCCTTTATGGTGATGCCTATGTCCTCATAGCTGGATATGAGCAGCCAAAGATCATTTTCCTCAGAGGCATGGCAGGCTGGTAGACACAGAATCAGTAGCATTAATATTAGAAAGATGATTCCTCTCAATTCTACCTCGAATAGCGCATATCCAGGCGGGACCTTTTTGTTTTCAGTATTTATGTTAAGAATCACGTCTATAAAGATTTATGGTTTTTTCAATAAGAGAAAGAGAAAAAAGAGCCTGAAAAGAATAGAAATTAAGGTACAAGAGCCAGATTAGCGCGTATTTTGGTCATGAATCTTTAGTTATTTATTTTATAAGAATAACACGAGCACAAATCAACGGCCAGACCACTGTAATTATACAGCCAAAGCTAAAAGAAGTGAGATGCAAAAAACAAAAAAGCTTGCCGATCGCCTCCTTTAGAACAAGCTAGTCAAGAAGGCGAGAGGCACTAAGAATAGTATTACGAATCCAATAACCATCAAACCAATTGCCAGCCCATTTCCACCTGCCATAAAGATCCTCCTACTGCATATCCATTGACTACTGCTTGGAAGAGGTAATATTAATTACTGTCGGAACCCCACCCGGGCCAAAATACATTTTCATGAGTTCTTGCGTCTTCATGGGCTTTATTTTTTTGGCCTAGGCATGCTCTTCTCTCTCAAGCTGCCTTGAGCCAGAGCAAAGCCAATACATTTAACTATCAATGCCAGCAGTGTTTATATCGTGCGATCTATCCAAAAGAGCCAAAGTAAGGCACAAGGGGCGAAACTGGAGAAGCGAAAGGCAATCGGCGCCAGATTTGTACTCTTGCGGCCAGCTGGCTACCCTTTAAAGAGCATATTCCAGGAGCATCCTGTTGTCTCTGACGCCAAGTTATTCGAGCGTTATGCCCAGGAGCAGTGGTATGGAGAGAAGCTGGCCCCCGGATGCTATCTATTCGACAGCAGGCTTTATCCGGACTTTGCGTTCCAGGTGATCAAAGTCTACCCCAGATCTTCGGTGATCGGCTCGCAGACAACCATCAAGGTAGAGCAGAAGGAAAAGCCCAAGAATAAGGTAGTTTACGATGTTCGCTTTGCTGATGTGATCGGCCAGGAGACGGCCAAGCGCAAGGTCAAGATAGTAGAGAAATTCCTGGCTGATCCAGAGAAGTTCGGACGGTGGGCTCCAAAAAACATTCTATTTTACGGTGTTTCGGGCACAGGAAAGACCATGATCGCTAAAGCGCTCTCTGCCGAGACGGGGGTGCCTATGCTGGCGGTAAAGTCCACCAGCCTGATTGGGGAGTTTGTGGGCGAGGGGGCCCGACAGATCCACAGTCTTTATGAGAAAGCGGCAGAGATGGCACCGTGCATCATATTCATCGATGAACTGGATGCCATTGCTCTCGACCGAAGGTATCAGGATCTAAGAGGTGACGTCTCAGAGATCGTGAACTCTCTGCTCACGGAGATGGATGGAATTTCCAATCGAAAGGGGATTTGTACCATCGCGGCCACCAACCAGATCGAGGTTCTGGATGCATCGGTGCGGTCCCGCTTCGAAGAGGAGATCGAGTTCAAGCTGCCCAACATGGATGAGCGCCTGATGCTGCTGGAGAAGAATGCCGCCACTTTGCCCCTGGAAATGGAGAACGTGGATCTGAAAGAGATTGCCCGCCAGACGGCAGGCTTTTCAGGACGGGATCTGGTAGAGAAGGTGCTGAAAGCAGCGCTGCATCATGCTATCATGGATGAGTGCAACATCACACAAAAACATCTGGAAGAGACCGTTCCCCTGGCCAGAAAGGAGTACCGCCAGCCTCCCAAGGCAATGTTCTCTTGAGAGTTGCTGATCCCAAACTTACACCCTTTCTCCTAAAAAACAAGAACGTTGTGGAATATGCTGCATAAAAGGGCTCTGATGTCTTAAAGGAAGCCCTTTTGTACCTTCAAAGCAATTACTAAAAAAGGACTCACCATGTGGCAGGAGATTTTAAACAAGTTCAGGAGATTCCCCGCTCAGGAGAAGGTCATCCGCCTCATCCTGCAGAGGGGCTTTCAGATCAACGAACAATCTCGCGTTGTGTCGGGCCATATCGAGATTCCTCACGCCCAGATCGCCAAAGAGCTGGATGTGGACCGCCGGGTGGTGGATACCACGGCCCAGGCCATTCGCGAGGATGAAGATTTGTGGAAGATCTTCAGGAATGTGCACTCCATGACCTTCTTAGGTGATGTGGCGCCTATTTTGGGCCTGGGTGTGATAGAAATTACACCGGTCGATGCCGCCAAGACCGGCCTTCTGGGAGACGTAGCCAGCGCGGTGGCCAAAAACGGCCTTTCCATCCGCCAGGCTGTATCCGACGATCCCTATTTTGTGGAAAGCCCCAAGCTCACCCTTATCACGGAAGGCAAAATTCCCGGAGACCTGGTACGCCTGCTCATGGAAATTGAGGGCGTGAAAAGGGTAACGGTGTATTAGAGACCTGGAAAAAGGTTCAAGTAGGTATGGCCAAGTCCCTGTAAGTGGTGCAGCCTTTCACCTCAGGTAATTGTGCCGGAAGAAATCGCTTCTCGCGCGAGAATGCTGGCGCTCAAGGCAGAAGCTTTATCCGTTAATTAAGATTATAAAACGAACATGGATGAAAATCAATTTGTCAAAAAAGTAGCAGATCTGTTAGAGGAAAAGTTGCCGAAGGAATGCATATTACAAAAAAATGCTAATCTATTTTATCAAATCATATTGGATAATAATCTGAAGCCAATGATAAATTTCGATGAGAAGCCAAAAAGGGGCCATTCTGCATTTCAAACCGATTTATGCATATTTTTGCAGAAATACAATGGCAAAGAAATCAAAAATATACCTAAGGTGGTAATTGAATTCAAAAATGCACTCTCAACTCATGATGTAATAACTTATAGTAACAAAGCTAGACGACATAAGCAGGTCTATCCTTATTTGCGATATGGATTGATCTCATACAATATATCAAAGATACCTAAAAGATTTTTTATGCATAACGAGGATTTGGATTTTTATTTAGCTCTAAAAGACCATTCACATAATCTAGAAACAATATTAATGGGCCTCATTAAAAAAGAATTAGAAATATCAGATATTTTGGAATTGACTATATTTGGAGATCATGATTATGATTATTTCAGAACTAATATCGAATTCAAGAACTTAGTTGTAGAATCCAGATAGATTCTATGCACATTTTTTTCACAATTCTAGTTAATTCTCTTATCGATTTGTATCGATTTGTCAAAAAAATATCTAATCCTCACCGCTGAAATTAGTTCTTCAGCCGTCTTAACAGCTCGCAGGCCTTGCACATCTCCTTAACGCAGGGCTCGCCGCACTCTCGGCATGCAGATAGCTCCATCTGCGCGTAATTACCCTGCGCCCTCGTTGCTATCTTCTCAAATCCCTGCACCGTGGACCTCTTCGTGCCGGGAAACTGGCTCTCCAGGAGGTTCATCATATCCCTCACATCCG
>JAFGNK010000006.1 GCA_016927055.1 Methanotrichaceae archaeon
AAACGAGAGAAGGAGAAAATAATGTCGGAGGATCAGAAAGCAGTCTTTAACCGAGCACCGGATATCTTCAGGGATCTCCGGCGCGAGATCGATAAAGTCATAGTCGGCCAGAATGTGGCCATCGAGCACCTCCTGATCGCTATTCTTGCCGGGGGCCATGCCCTCCTGGAGAGCAATCCGGGCCTTGCCAAGACGCTGCTTGTGAAGACCACGGCATCCTGCCTGGGTCTGGATTACAGCAGGATTCAATGCACTCCGGACCTTATGCCTGCGGACATCACCGGCACGACCATCATCGAAGAGATGGATAAAGGCAAAAAGTTCCGCTTCGAGGCTGGACCTGTCTTCTCCAATATTGTCCTGGCAGACGAGATCAACAGAGCGTCTCCCAAGACGCAGAGCGCCCTTTTAGAGGCCATGCAGGAAAAGCAGGTAACTGTAGGAAACAAGACCTATCTGCTGGACAGGCCCTTCTTCATCCTGGCCACGCAAAATCCAATCGAGATGGAAGGCACCTTTCCTCTTCCCGAAGCACAATTGGATCGGTTCCTGCTTAAAATTTTTATGGACTATCCCACCCGAGAAGAGGAGATGGAGATCCTGGAGAGGTATACCATTCGCGGCGAGCCGAGCGTGGAAAGGGTAGTCAGCAAGGATGAGGTAATAGCGCTTCAGCAGCTGTGTCGCGACATACCGGTCTCCGATGATCTGAAGAATGCAGCCGTCGGTCTCGTGCTGGCCACACGCAAGTGGGAAGGCGTCCAGTACGGAGCCAGCCCCAGGGCCACCATCGGTCTCATCCTCTCTGCCAAGGCCAGAGCCTTCCTGCAGGGCAGAAACTACGTCTCCAAAGAGGATCTTCATGTCATGGCCTATCCCGTCTTAAGGCACAGAATCATCCTGGGCTTTGAGGCGGAGAGAAAGGGGCTCACACGCGACCAGGTGGTAACGGACATTTTAAAGAGCCAGTCCCTCTGAAAAATTAATCATTAGGTCTCAGGTCTTCAGGACAAATCATGGATACAGAGTTCTTCAAAGAGCTGGAGAAGTTCTCCCTGCTCGTCAAGAAACGGGTGTCAACCGCCTACAGCGGAGGCAGAAAGTCCCTGCGCTTTGGACACGGCATAAGTCCAGTCGGCTATCGGGAGTACCGCAAAGGAGATGACTTCAAGCTGGTGGACTGGAAGGTCTACGGGAGAACCGAGAAGCTCTACATCCGGGAGCACGAGGAGGAGAGAAGCCTTGTGGTGCACATCCTTTTGGACGGCAGTGCCAGCATGGGCTATGAGGGAAAGTTCACTTATGCTTCGCGTCTTGCTGCCGGCTTTGCTTATCTCGCCACCCTGGAAAATGAGAAGTATGCCATATCGCTCTTTTGCAAGAAGCTCTATCCCGGTGAGCCCAAGCGGGGAAGAAGAAATCTCTTTCAATCCATCGTTGAGCTGGATAATATCGCTCCCCGGGGCGGCACGAGCCTGCTTGCCATCGCAGATCAGTTGGAATCGCTCCTCAAGACGACCAGCCTGGTGGTCTTGATATCCGATCTCCTGGGCGAGACGGATGATGTCCTGTCTGCAATCTACCGGCTCTCCGGGCATGAGCTGGTGGTAATTCAGGTACTGGCACCGGAAGAGACGGAACTGCGCTTCGGAGGCGATGTGAAGTTCGTGGATCTTGAGAGCGGCCAGTCTCTCATCACGCGAGTAACAGAAGGTGAGCGGCAGGAGTATATGAGACGCATGGCGGAGCATAACGATAGCATCCGAGCGGCATGCAGCCAGGTGGGCGCGGACTACTTCCTCTTGAAGACGGACCGGCCCATCTTCGAGGGCTTTTCCGAGATGCTTAGCCGCGCTGTGATCTGGAAGACGTAAGGAAGAACGAAGGAATATTTGCGAATGTTTCCATGCAATTTCGTGCCGGTGCATCATTGGTTCTGCCGTCTTTGTGTCTCTGTGCCTCTCTGGTTATGATTGGAGAGCCAGTGATAATTACCCGGCGGCTGCAGAATCTAACCACGGAAACACAGAGGCACAGAGAACGCATAGAGAACGAATGGAGAACGATAAAGACGAACTAACAGCCAGAAAATTATAGTAGCTTGATGCTCATGAATTCAAAGGATAACAAAATCAGGCTTGGTTACGGTCAAGGATGCATCGATCTGATGGCAGTGGAAGGGGCAGAGGTAGTCCTGGCTGAGGAGCTTCCGGCTGCGCACTCCGGTGAGGTGGAAAGATCGATAGATAATGCCGTGGGAAAAAGTCTGGATGATTTTGCGGGCTCTAAATCGGCCAGTATACTGGTCAGCGATATCACTCGCCCCGCTCCCAGCCACCTCATGCTTCCCCCTCTCATCAAGAGGCTCAAGGATCTCGGCATTTCTGATCTGAAAATAGTCTTTGCTTTGGGCACGCACCGCAGGATGACGTCTGAGGAGGAGCGCTTGCTTTTGCGGGACTGCACTATTTTGCCCCATATGCAGCACAATCCCAAGGCCTGCGTATCTTTGGGCGAGACGCGGCGAAAAACGCCCGTGGAGATCCTGGAGACGGTAGCCTCCTCGGATCTCATTGTGGCCACCGGAAATATCGAATATCATTATTATGCCGGCTACAGCGGCGGAGCCAAGGCCGTCCTGCCCGGAGTCAGCTCGGAAGAATCTGTGATCAAGAACCACGAGCTGATGAGAGATCCGCTCTCAACTACGGGGAGGCTGGACAGCCCTGTGCGCCAGGACATGGAGGACGCCGCCGGGATTGCCGGGCTTGATTTCATTTTGAATGCCGTTTTAAATGGCAAAAAAGAGATTGTGCAGTCGGTTGCAGGCGACTTTGTCTCTGCGCATCGCCTGGGGGCGGTCACTGTGGATCGAATGTACCGGCGCCCAGTCCAGCCGGCGGAGATAGTTGTGACCTGTGCCGGGGGCAGGCCCAAAGACCTCAACCTCTTCCAGGCGCAAAAAGCGCTGGACAATGCCAAAAATGCCGCCCTGCCGGGAGGAAGCATCATACTGGTGGCGGAGTGCTGTGAGGGATTGGGCCATCCAGTCTTCGAGCGCTGGGCAAGGGAAGCGACATCAGCCGAAGATTGTTGGGAGCGCTTCGGCCGGGAGTACGAGTTTGGCGGGCATAAAGCGGCCTTCCTGGCTAAGGAGTCCCTGGAGCATCACCTGATACTGGTCTCGGCTCTTCCTGTAGAACGGGCCGAGATGTGCTTTTTTACTCCGGCGGCAACTCTTGAGCAGGCCCTGGAGCTGGCCAGGTCGCGGCAGGGCAGGGATGCACGCATGCTGGTCATGCCCCATGGGAATCTGACGCTGGCTGTAGGAAAGTAGCCGTATTTCCTGATCAAAAGGATAAGTCTAACAGCGGTTTAAGTTTCCGAGACTTGTCATGGTGGTATTGGATGGAGAACCTTCCGCGGTCCTTGTTTAATGAGCTTGCTCTCCAAGCCATGAACAAAATGACCGAGGAAACGTATCTACTATGAAGGCAGCATTCGTTATCGAAGAAATGAATAAGAGTACCGCTGTCAATGGCAATCCAAAAATCCCCAGTTATGGCAATGAAATTTCCTCAGGTATACTTATAATTATAAACTCCGGTTGAAAGCAAAGGTTTTGGCGTTTGTCGAGTACTTCAACCAGACAATGGCAAAGCCATTCAAGTGGACATACCGGGGGAGAGCATTTACTGCCTAAAATTAGGCTTATTTAAGCTCAGATGTACTAGTGGGATAGCCCTTGATATGCCCTCCCCTCAGCACCGCCCGGATGCTCTTCATCATGGGATGCCAGGCATCTTTCAGTTCAACTCTGTTCCTCAGATAAAACAATACACAAAAGAGCCTCTGGCGGTAGTCCTCCGCGCAGTCAAGGGAGTGGATGAAGATCTCTTGGATGGACAGCTCCCTCTTGGGCAGTGTGTAGTAATAGTCCCGCAGGCCCAGCTTGATCCCGTACTCGTTGTAGGCGCTGAAGGATGTCAGCGTGGCGTCCTGCGGCTTCAGGCTCCTGAAGAGCACGCTATTTTCATAGCTCCGGATAAGCAGGGGCATCTCCCGGCCGGTTGGCGATCAGCTTCATGATGAAGATGTCCTCCAGGGAGGCATCCCTGATCACCAGGCTGTCGAAGGACCTGATTCGTGTAGCCCTCCGCCACATAGCCTCGGAGAGGTCGAAGTCGTAGGAGATCCGTTCGGTGAAGATGTCCAGATTGCGTCCGCCCTTCACTGCCAGCCGCTTGACGCCCAGCCGCTCATGCCTCTTCTCCGAACCGACGATCTCAAAGCCCAGGGCCTTGGCGGCAGCAAGCAGCCTCTCCTTGTCCTCCTCGCTCCTGCAGACGACATCGATATCCTTGGTGGCGTCTTTGAGCCCCAGCTCCAGCATCACGGCTCCGCCTATGAGCAGGGCCTCGATCCTCTCTTCCAGAACCTAGCCGAGCTGCTCGAACAGCTCGTTGACCTCCTCTTTCCGGGAGATCTTGTCAGAGTTTGATATCATAGAGATCCGTCCTGTCCTCGATGTCTTCCATGGTCGGATAGCCCTTGATCCTCTTGCCCTGCAGCACTGCTTTGAGATCCTTCATCATGGGATGATCGATCGCCTCTAATTTATCCCTGTTCTTCAGATAGAACAGCACGCAAAAAAGCTTCTGGAAGGACTCCCAAGCCGAGTCCAGGGAATGGATGAAGACCTCCTGGATGGACAGCTCCCTCTTGGGCAGTGTGTAGTAATAATCCCTCAGCATCAGCTCGATCCCATAATCCTCGTAGGCGGAAAAAGAGGTGAATGTGGCGTCCTGCAGCCGCAGGCTCTTGAAGAGGACGCTATTCTCGTGGCTCTTGATGAGCAGGGCCTCACGAGGCACGAGTCGCAGGACCTGATATTCTTGAAGTGAGGTCACGAACTCTTTGAGTTCTGGCCAGAAGATATAGTTGAAGGAGAAATGATAGGCTTTGCCATGCCTCGACCGGCTGACGATGCCCACCCAGAGAAAGCCCTTCAGATAGCCGTACAGGGTATCACTGGGGATGCCAGTCTCCATGGCCAGAGCTTCCAGGCTCTTTGGAGTCAGGTCCAGCCTGGCGAGCAGCTCCACCCGCCGCAGGGAGAGGATCTTATGCAGAGGTGAGGCCCGGTGACTGAAGTAGAGCTTCTTGAAGGCCTCTGCTGGGAGCGTGCCGGCCAGGACCACTTCGCGCCCTTTTCGCTCTACCAGTCCTATTTCCACCAGGTGAGTTATGAGCCTGGAGACGGTCTCCCTGCGAAGCCCCAGCTCCGCCTGGAGAGTGCGGGGATTTACCGGCTCTCTGGATCCGGTGATGAGGACGAGCGCTCGGATGTCGTTCTGGCTTAAAGGCATTCTCTTTGAAATAGATCAATAATCTATATAAATGTGATCCTGATTCAATAGCATGTAGCTCTTGGACAGGGAGAAGAAGCCTGGGCGCGGGCGGTCTGCCGGCAGGACGGCTGGTGGGGGAGCTGGCGAACATCCAGATAAATAGAGGAACAGAGCGCCAGTTGACTTATGAAAAAATTTATAATATATGCATGGACTGACAATGTTTATGAAACAAGTGGGATTCTTATTAATCCTTATGATCATATTGGGGATAACTTGCACAGCATATGCATCGGAGGGGGCTAACTTTGGGCCGCAGACGACAAGCGGAGAGCATTTGTGGAGGCTCTTCTCCGCCTCTGATGCTGTGAACTCCAATCTTTCCAAAATCGAAACAGCTCTTGTCGATGCCAGCCTCGTCTTCTCAGAAACAGGCATTGATGGGCCTGCTGCCCGGGCAGTTCTGTCAAACCTCACGATGGTGGATACTGCTGCAATCGATTGCATCACGGTTGACGCCAACGGCACCGTGCGTGAGGTTGAGCCCGTGTCGTTTGAAAGCGTGAAGGGAGCAAACTTGAGACGGCAGAAGCATGTGAATGACACAA
Organism: Methanotrichaceae archaeon; assembly: GCA_016927055.1. Taxonomy (GTDB): domain Archaea; phylum Halobacteriota; class Methanosarcinia; order Methanotrichales; family Methanotrichaceae; genus Methanothrix. Next base: position 5,960 of record JAFGNK010000006.1, read on the forward strand.
TCAATACCAGGCTATATTCGGGTTTCCATTTCATAAAGGCTGTCGAAGGATTGTATGCAATCGATTCAGAGATGCCCATCTTCGACAAGAATGGAACATTTGTGGGAACAGTAAGCTTAATGTTTAATAACAGCCAGTTTTTCGGAAGGGTCCTTGCTCCGTTCCAGCCTTCGGGAAACTCCAAGATATGGGTGAGCAAGGCGGATGATGGAACGATCCTGTACGAAACGGATCCTACCCAGGTATTGCTCAATAAAAGCTCTCCCATGTATCAGGATTACCCAGAACTTTTGAAACTATTTAATAGGATGAGCATTGAGAGAACAGGTTACGGAACTTATGAGTTCTTAGACCAATCTCACGGGGAGACGATAAAGAAAGGCTGCTACTGGACCACCATCCCCAATAGGGGCACGGAGATGAGGCTTGTACTCACACTAGAGCTTTGATAGAACCGATGGGCTGGACATCTACCGCCTGTGTCGATTTGGATTCGTGAAGAGAGGCGCTTGTCCAGCTCTTTGAGGTCTTTGAAGAGATGGGGCCTGGTGGCTCTGGAGCGCAGGCAGAAAGAAGAGGGCCAGCGGTTCTGGTATAATGCCTACTGGAAGACTGAATTGGCCCAGGGCGCCGGCGCAGGTGAAGGCGGCATATGATCCCCTCCTAGAATTTCACGTCCACCTCTACCATCTTGGCTCCATGTCTCTGCGCCTCCTCCGCCGCGGCCAGGTCCTTCATGAGGAAGATGCGCCATTCCGGGGTCTCGATCATGGCCACGGAGTTCTTCAGCACGGCAGCATATCGGCTGTGCCTGGGCAGCTTGACAACGTAGCCCTTCAGGTCCTCCACCAGCTCCACATCGAAGCCGCGCATCTCCAGGAGCTTGAGGGCCCTGTTCTTCTCGCCTATCGTCTTGAATTCGAAGCGGTAGAGGTTCTTGTTGTAGTAGTCGGCCAGCTCCCGGAAGATCTCCCTGTCCTCAAAGAAGTGCTTGAAGATCCAATGGCCTCCCGCTTTGAACACGGTGATGCTCTTGCGCCTGGGGATCACGTCGAAGGTATTGGGCTGCAGGGAGAAGGCCTCCAGGGAGTGATTATCATGATAATTGGATATAAAATTTTGTGAGAGCTGGCCCTAGTTGGCGATTGCGGGGGTGATACTTCCGCCTCGCGGGCAAGCCGGTTAAAGGAGCGGCCCAGCAAGTGGATCTGGCGTGTTGTGATCCAGAAGCATTTGGGGAAGCACAAGTGGCAGCCGACGACGGAAATCTATGCAGCCAAAAACTTAAATATCTAAAATGTCTCATAAGTTGTTATGAGTTTCATAGGGGGTACAATTATAAAAAATATTAATAAAAAAACTTTGATTTTCCTGTTTGTTATTTCTTTTATTGTCCAAACGGTATCCGCCGAAACTGATTTTATCGACAAAGGTTTTGATGTTACATATAATATAATAAATCAAAAATGGCTTACTTCTAATGATGAACTTATTATTAGTGCATCAGATAATAAAATAAAAGAGAAATCATATATAGAATTCGGATTAGAAAATTTGCCTAATGATGGTATTGATGAGGCAACACTCATTTTGTATGTAACGGACAGATCCTCAATTGAAAAAATAGAAATTATTGGGTATTCAGCAGACGTTTGGCAAGGATCTTCTGCTGGGGGGCGGCCTCCTTCTGAATCGAAATCTTATGCGGTAAAAGAGAGCACAACTAGACGCCTAAATTCCGGAGATTGGTTAAGGATTGATGTTACAAAATTAATAAGGGAATGCAGGGATAAAGATGTTAATTGTATTACATTTTGTATAAAACCAGCATCGAAAAAGCCGTCTGGATATGTCAAGTTCGCCTCTTTCGAGTATGGTGGTGCTTATGAGCCCGAACTTGTCGTAGATTATGATGATTAAATGCATATTCAACTTTCAGTAAAAACTTATTATATAAGCGAATCCAATAAATCACACTATTGGGATGAGCCAATTATTTGCTATAATCCTTCCCTATATCTATCCGCCTGGCGAAGACGTCCAGATTGCGCCCGCCCTTCACTGCCAGCCGCTTGACGCCCAGCCGCTCATGCCGCTTCTCTGGGCCGACGATCTCAAAGCCCAGGGCCTTGGCCGCAGCAAGCAGCCTCTCCTTATCTCCCTCGCTCCGGCAGACGACATCAATATCCTTGGTGGCGTCCTTCAGCTCCAGCTCCAGCATCACGGCTCCGCCTATGAGCAGGGCCTCCACCCTCTCCTCCAGAACCTGGCCGAGCTGCTCGAACAGCTCATTGACCTCCTCTTTCCGGGAGATCTTGTTAGAGCTGGATATCATAGAGATCCGTCCTGTCCTCGATATCTTCCAGGGTTGGATAGCCCTTGATCCTCTCGCCCTGCAGTACTGCTTTTAGATCCTTCATCATGGGATGATCGATAGCCTCTAATTTGTCCCTGTTCTTGAGATAGAACAGCACGCAAAAAAGCTTCTGGAAGGACTCCCATGCCGAGTCCAAGGAGTGGATGAAGACCTCCTGGATGGACAGTTCCCTCTTGGGCAGTGTGTAGTAGTAATCCCTCAGACCCAGCAGAATCCCGTAATCCTCGTAGGCGGAAAAAGAGGTGAATGTGGCATCCTGCGGCCTCAGGCTCTTGAAGAGCACGCTTGTCCCGTAGCTCTTGATGAGCAGGGCCTCACGGGGCACGAGGCGCAGGACCTGGTATTCTTGAAGTGAGGTCACGAAATCCTTCAGCTCCGGCCAGATGATGTAATTGAAGGAGAAAAGATAGGCTTTTCTCTGCCTGGAGCGGCTGACGATGCCCACCCAGAGAAAGCCCTTCAGATAGCCGTAAAGGGTGTCACCGGGGATGCCTGTCTCCAGGGCCAGGGCCTCCAGGCTCCTGGGGGTCCGGTCCAGCCAGGCGAGCAGCTCCACTCGCCGCAAGGAGAGGATCTTGTGCAGGGGTGAGGCCCGGTGGCTGAAGTAGAGCCTCTTGAAGGCCTCTGCCGGGGGCGTGCCGGCCAGGACGACTTCGCGCCCGCTCCGCTCTGCAAGTCCCTTCTTTACCAGGTGAGTTATGAGCCGGGAGACGGTCTCCCTGCGAAGTCCCAGCTCTGCCTGGAGGATGCGAGGATTCATCGGCTCTTTGGATCCTGTGATGAGGACGAGCGCTCGGATGTCGTTCTGGCTAAAAGGCATTCTCTTTAAATTAGATCAAATATGTATATAAATGTGATCCTATTTCAATGGAATTTCTTGAAAAGTTCGGGAATGGCAAGGAGGTTCGCATGTTCTCGTCTTATGTGCCAATCAAGATGGATCGAAATGTCAAGCTTTTAGGACTCTACAGATAGATGTCGGAAAGCGTCAGATTAAATTAGGATCCGGGGATCAATAAATCGAATCCTGGAGGAAAAAATGGTAGATAAAGGTTACAGTATCAGCGACATACTCAAGTCTACAGACTACGCCTTGGACATTTTCGCCCAGGAGGAGGTCTCCTCGATTGAGATCTTCGACAAGCGGGGCAAGCCCTATCTGAGGGACTTTGTCAGCGGTAAAGAGCGTCCCGCAAATCCCGAAGAGATCGTGCGCCAGCTTTTCCTCTACAGCTTGATTCACTCCTACGGCTATCCACGGGAGAGAATCGAGGTTGAAAAGGGCGTTCAGTTCGGCTCAGGAATCGCAGAAAAGAGAGCCGATATCGTTATCAGCGATAGGGATCATTCGGATACCGCCTATATAATGGTAGAGGTGAAAAAGCCAAGGCGGACGGATGGAGTGGAGCAGCTTAAAAGCTACTGCAACGCAGAGGGTGCGCCGATTGCCGTCTGGACGAATGGAAGCGAAATAGTCATACTTCACCGAGAAGATCCGAACCACTATCGAAGCATCGATCGTCTACCAAAAGCGAATGAAACCTTATATCAGGTCATCAACGAGAAGGTGACAATCGATGAGCTGAGCGAGAAAAACAAGCTCGTTACCGAGAGGTTGAGTCTCAAGGATGTCATCCTCGACCTTGAAAATCTCGTTTTGGCCAACGCAGGGGTGGATGCCTTTGAAGAGGTCTTCAAGCTGGTTTACGCCAAGCTTTACGACGAGTGGGCAGCCGAGAACAATCCGAGCCGAAAAAGGTTGGTTTATTTTCGAGCCGCCGGAGAGACACATAAAGAGCTTTACGACAAGATCAGCAATTTATTTCAGGCCGCGAGAACTCAGTGGCCAGGTGTCTTCCTTCCAGGTGAAAAGATTGATTTGACACCGGCTCACCTTCAGACGTGTGTCTCTTTCCTCCAGGATATCAAGCTCTTCAACTCCAATCTTCAGGTGATCGATGAGGCCTTTGAATACCTGGTCGTCCAGGTATCTAAAGGATCGAAGGGTCAATACTTCACTCCGCGTTATGTCATCGATATGGCGGTCAAGATGCTCAACCCAAAGTGGGACGAATACGTGATTGACACGGCATCGGGAAGTTGTGGTTTCACCGTCCATAGCATATTTCATGTTTGGGGAGGAGAGCTTACATCCCGGAAACCCGAAGAATGGCAGAGAAACTACGCTAATGATAAGGTCTACGGCCTTGATTTTGACCCGCGAAGCGTCAAGATCGCAAAGGCCCTGAACCTAATCGCAGGGGACGGGAAGACCCACGTATATCGAGTTAATTCGCTCGATCCTAGGACATGGGATCAGGAAGCTAAGGTAGGCCTGAAAGATCGTCTTTGGGAATATCCAGACGAGCCTGGCCTAAATGATTGGAACGAGAAAAATTACCGCCATTTTAACTTCGACATACTTCTCACAAATCCGCCTTTTGCAGGAGACATCAAAGATACCCGCCTCCTTCACCAGTACGACATCGCAAAAAAAGAGGATGGTAAGTGGCTTTCCAAAATGGGTCGAGATGTCCTCTTCATAGAAAGGAACCTGGAATTTCTCAGGCCCGGAGGAAGGATGGCTATCGTCCTTCCCCAAGGTAGGTTCAACAATATCAGCGATGAGAGGATCAGGCGCTTCATCGCAGAGCGATGTCGGATCCTCGCTGTGGTGGGGCTTCAGGTCAACACCTTCAAGCCACACACAGGGACAAAGACAAGCGTCCTCTTTGTCCAGAAATGGAACGACAACACTGATCCGAAGGTTGGACCATTCTGCCCTCGGGTTGAGGACTACCCTATCTTCTTTGCCGTGAGCCAGCACCCAGGAAAGGACAATTCTGGGGAGTACGTCTATTTAAATGGGACAGATGGAAGGCCGCTCCTTGACCTATTCGGCCACAAGATTGTGGACCAGGATCTCTTCGATGTAAGACGCGTCCTTGAGGCTCAATTAAACCGACTGAAAGAACGGGACAAAGAAAAACCCGCGAAATGCGATGAGCATCAAAAGCTCTTCCAAAAGCTTCTCTCGGAAATTCCGGAGCGCCCGACGGTCGCAGAGGCTTTTGTAGAGTTCGCAAAAAAGCAGAACCTCGCTTTCTGGTAGGAGGGGTAATAGGTGGCGGTGTGGAGTGAAATTCTAAAATCTGAAACATGCAATAGGAACAGATTGGATGCAGAATTTTTTCAACCTATGTTTTTACAGGTTGAGGAGAGACTAAAAATAGCGAAGGCTCTTAAACTTGATGACCTGTTGGATGATGTTCGTTATGGGGTTAACGTGCCTCCAGATTATGTAGATCAGGGATTACCTTTTGTTAGAGCGCTTAACCTTAAAGAATATGGAATAGAAGGCGAAATTCTCAACATACCATATACACTCAACGAAATAGGCTACAGTAATACACTTCATAAAGGAGACATACTTATAGTACGAAGTGGCGCAAATGTTGGGGATCTCGGATTAGTACTTGATTCTCTAGTTGGCTCAACCTTTGGTTCTTACGTTATTCGAATAAGATCTAAGAACATAAATCCATATTATTTGTATGTATATTTAAAATCACGATTTGGTCGTACCCAAACAATTCGGCTTAGAAGTGGGGCAGCGCAACCAAATATCAGTTTGCCAAATTTAAAAGAGTTATTAGTCTTCCTTCCGTCGGATGAGATGCAGAAAGAAATTGAAACTATATTCCTCTCCTCTTATCGAAGACGTATTGAGTCTGAAATATTATATTCCGAGGCTGAGTTCCTTCTGTTGCGCGACCTTGGGCTGGATTCGCTTGACCTCTCGCCCCAGATTGCCCACACCACAAACTTCAGCGAAGCAATGGAGGCGCGACGACTGGATGCAGATTATAGTGCTTAACGTAACTTTTTTAAACTAATAGTACTCAATCATTTAGACATGGGACGAATGCAAGAGAAAGCACTTGTAAGA
>JAFGNK010000045.1 GCA_016927055.1 Methanotrichaceae archaeon
ACGGGCGGGCCCATCGTCTGCACCATTTCTGTTAAGCCCACGCCTTCCATCGCCAAGCTACAGAGAACCGTCGATCTGGCTCGCGGCGAGGAAGCGGAGATCGAGATTAAGGGGAGGCACGACCCGGCCATCCCTCCCAGAATTGTGCCCGTGGCCGAGGCCATGGTGGCCCTGGTGCTGGCCGATCACCTTCTCCGCCAGAGGGCAGCACGCATTGATCAAAAATGAGCATCTACGCCTTTTCCGCGGCGTTGAGTTGTCTGGGATCGTTAAAATGCGCCTGAACCTCTGGAGAATTCAAACCGTGGACAAAGAAGTCCCTTCTAAATTCCCGTCGGTAATCGGGGTACCTCCCACGCTCGTGGGTGTCGTTGAATAATGCCAGCCTGGCGTGAGGATATGATTGATAGAGCCACTGCCCCATCTGCTCTGAAAAGACCTGGTCGGCAGTACCAGACCAGATCATAACCTCACCCTGATATCTGGAGCGGTTCAAATGGATTTTCGTTATCGGGATTTCGCTGTCTTCACGGGCCTTTAAGAAGTCAGCCAGGAGAACCTCGATCCATTCGTAGCCCAGACAGACCTCTTGAGCAGAGGCCGGATGGTAGTCCTCGAGATCATCTCCTATAAGCTCATAAGATCGCACTTTTACTTCCAGCTCTCTTGGAGCATCAAGCATCCTGCGCACGAGAGGGAAATTGCAGGAAGGGGAAAGCCAGCTTCTTAAATAGGCCGATTGGCTTTCCAGTGAAAAGGTGCCTCTCTTGCTGTTTGCGATTTGATTTTGAAGATCGGTATTTCCTGACATGCCGATTTTGTAGAGCATAAAAGCCAGAGATGCGCTATCATCTCCATTCTGCATCAAGGAAAAGTAAGACTTGGCGAGGCTCTCATTGGACAGATATATCCTTTTCATGAACGTAGTATTGTGCGCGTAAGCCAGATCAGGGCCGCCGCTGCACTCAATGATGTCTCTGGATACATGCTCACCGTATTTGTCCAGGTATTGCTGGATCAGAACACCTCCGCCTGAACCGCCATAGAGCATGATCTTCCCGTCTTCCGGCAGCAGCCCTTTTTTTTGCATGTCCCGTCGCACGGCCTCAATGTCGTCCACCTGTTCCTCTGAGCCGTAGAGCCTCAATGCCAGCGAATAATTTGCGGAGCCGTCTTCATTGAAGACCTCGGGAAAGAGGGTGGGAGTTACGCCACGGTTTCCCATGAGGACATAAGACAGCCCTTCCAGGATCTCTTCGAAGTACTCAAAGTCTCTGGAGTTGTTTATCATTCCCACCCTCTCCTGCTGGTTGTCGAAGAGCCAGAAGACCACATCCTCTCCAGCTAAGAATCCTGGAGAAAGAAGGTAAAAGGCGGTGAAGTTTCCAAGAGAAGGGTTTCTATGATCCAGTGGGATTTGTAGATAGTGATGATGCGAATCAGACGGCATCTCAGGATAGAAACTGCCAGCTGCCAGGCGGGTTGTAGGGACCTCGAAAAACTCCTCATACTCATTCCAGCCATATGCTCCGCAGCCGATCACGACGGCCAGGAGCAACATGACGCCAATCTTGGCTAGATTTTTTTTCTGAAGCCGACCAATGACCACTTGCACACGGTAAGACGGGAAAGAAGATAATAAAAGGATTGTGGATTTTGGGCGGCATCTCCACCGGAGCGCCCATTGTATGCAAGATCGCAGCCAAGTCCGCTTCCATCGCCCGGAGGCAGAGGACGTTGGACCTCACCCAGGCCGAGGGCGGCGGAGATAGAGATCAAAGACAGGCATGACCGGCCATCCTGCCCAGAATCGAGCCGGTGGCCGAGGCCATGGTGGCCTTGGTGCTGGCCGATTACCTATCACTGCCAGAGGGTGGCGTGAGTCTAACTCTGGTTTGGTGAATCCTGCAAAAAGCAAAAAAAATCAGGCAGGCTGGAGCCAGCCCCCTCACGAATTCTGCAGATCTTTCTCCTCAAACAGGAATACCTCGTCGATGCTGGTCTTCAGGGCCCGGGCGATCTTGTAGGCCAGCTTGAGGGAGGGATTGTATTTTCCCTTCTCCAGAAAGAGTATGGTCTCCCTTCGTACTCCTACCAGGCGGGCCAGCTCTTCCTGGGTGAGGTTATGTCTTGCTCGCAGCTCTTTGATGCGCGTTTTCATGATCCTCCTACATCTGCACGACGGCTGAAGATCAGCATGAAGACGATGGTGCTACCCGTCATGACATAAATGATAATCTGCAGGGCAGTTACTGCATCCAGATCAACTATTCCCAAATAGACGGCGATGAATAGAACCAATGCTAAGATGAGGCTGACAAGATAGGAATATGCCAGGCTGAAGGCTCCCAGCTTATTCGTCCTCTCATCTTTTTCCGGCTGATCGCCTGCTCTCCAGCGGCGGAGCAAGACCACGCCTATGGCAACCATTCCCGCAATTGCCAGGAAGAGTGCATCGTAGCCCTGGAAAGAAAGAAGCAGACCTGCCATGATCAGCGCCGTTCCCGGAATCATCTTTATCAGGAATCTGTTCTTTTTCATGCATTCTCACTGATCCCCTGTGAGTGCGGCTCGAAGTTCAATGTCAGTTCCATATTAGGTTCCATGTTATATACTTCTAACATCATTGTATTTCAATGTTTTGTATTTCTAACATTATGCGATATTAATATAACATATGCTGGTTGGCTAATTGCCTCACAGTACTGTTTTCCCTGGATTCGTTTGCATTGAAAAAGTGCTCCCTAGCCATAGTTTTATAGATGCTAAATTAGAAACACGGGTCTACTATGCGCAAAGAGTTTCGAAGTCTTATCTCATTGGAGGAAGCCCAATCGATTGTCCTAAGCCGTCCCCCTCAAGCGGCTGCCAGGACCGTAAATCTGCCAGAGGCCAGGGGCCACATCCTGGCCGAGAAGGTCGTCTCCTCTCAGGATGTGCCTGGCTTCTCCCGTGCCTCCATGGACGGCTTTGCCGTGCTGGCTGAAGACACCCTGGCGGCCAGAGAGGACCGGCCCGTCAGCCTGGGCCTCGCCGGCATCGTTCCCATGGGCGTTCTTCCCCATTTGCGAGTGGCGTCAGGTGAGGCGGCGGAGGTATCCACCGGCTCCATGATGCCCGAAGGCGCGGATGCGGTGGTCATGATCGAATACAGCCAGGCCGAAGGAGGTCGGGTTCAGATCAGAAGGCCCGTCTACGGCGGCGAGAATGTACAGGCCGCGGGAAGCGACATATCTTTTGGCGAGGTTGTCCTCTTTCCAGGCACGAAGCTTGCCGCGCGCGAGATGGGGGTTCTGGCGGCCTTAGGTCGCACGGATGTGGCTGTGCGCAGCCTCAAGGCGGGGGTAGCCTCCACAGGAAACGAGCTGGTAGCTCCCGGCCAGCTTCTGGCAGCAGGCCAAATTTATGACATCAACACCTACACCATTGCTGCCGCCGTGGCTGATTGCGGTGCTCGTGCCTGCCCCTATGGCATCCTTCCCGATGAAAAAGAGTCAATGGCAAAGGCGCTGCAGAATATGGCAGTTGAGTGCGACATGATCCTGGTGAGCGGCAGCACCTCCGCCGGCGTGGGAGACATGATTTTTCAGGTCTTGGAGGAGGTAGGCGAGCTCATATTTCACGGTGTGAATCTCAAGCCTGGCAAGCCTACCATCTTCGGCCTGATCAACGGCAAGCCCTGCCTGGGTCTGCCTGGCTATCCCACCAGTGCCCTCACCGTTTTCTCCTGCCTGGCCGCTCCCGCCATTCGGGCTGCTTTGGGCCAGACTCATACGAGAAAAAGGGTGGCAGGAAGGCTGGCCGGGCCGCTGCGCATTGAAGGCCGCCGCCAGATGCTGGCCGTGGGTCTCTCCGGCGATCTGGTCTATCCAATGGACAAGGGCAGCGGCTCCATCACCACCCTGGCCGGGGCGGATGGTATCATAGACATCCCGGCCGGTGTGGAGTTCCTGGAGAAGGGTGAGAAGGTGGAGGTGGAGCTTTTCGCGGAGGTGGAGCCTGCTGATCTGGTGGTGGCGGGCGAAAACTCCCTCCTCTTAGAAAAGCTGGCTGAGAGCCTGCCCTGGCGTATTATGCTTCTAAATTGCGGCTCGATGCGAGCCAGGCTCTACCTGGAGGACGGCGTGGCTGACCTGGCCTGTGTTTCTGGGCGCAAAGCAGCGTTGGAAGCTGTGCCGGAAGGCATGACGCTCATATGCAGCTACAAAAGAGAGCTGGGCCTGGTCTACCGGGAAGCCGGCGCTTTTACGGACCTCGCCGCCCGGCGCATTGTGGGCTGGCAGCGAGACTTTGCCATGCGGGCTGCATTTGAGCGGAGCCTGTCGACCTTGGGCCTCTCTCATCCCCGGTATGTGCGGGTGGCCAGGACGCATTCGGCTGTGGCTGCGGCAGTTGCCTCTGGCCGGGCTGACTTGGGATTTGCTGAAAAGCAGGCCGCTGTGGAAGCTGGCCTGGGTTTTAAGCCCGTGGGAAATGATGAGATAATGCTGCTGGCCCGGCCACACAATGTTGGAGGTGCCCGGATCAGGTCCCTTGTTTCTGCTCTTTCTCAGGCGGGAGGGGCTTAAAGGTTCTCACCCTTCGCTCATAGTAGCTGAGGGGATGTCTTATCCTGCGGCATAGCTCGTCCTCGCCGGGACAGTTGCCGTAGGTGGCCATGGTGGCACAGGCTGGCGGTTTGTAATGGGTGCCGGAGGCTCCCGCGATGTGCTCTACCTGGTATCGTGTCCTCTCCTCATCATAGTCCGGGCTGGTATTGAAGATAGATACGACCTCGTCGGCAGTCATATTGATCTGCAAGAGGAAGCTGACCAGAGCAAAGCGCGCGCTGTGGGCCAGGTTGGTGCCTTTGGCCACATCGGAAAGCATCTTCTTGATGCAGGGCGGAAAGGCCCCTTCCTCCACCTTGCCCAAATCCACCTTCTCGCGGTCTCTTATGATCTCAAGCTGCTCTTTGAGCGGCCCCAGGTATTCCTGAAGAGTGGCGCAGATCTTCTCGTCTACGGGCAAAGGCAGCCCTTTTAAGACCCTCTCCCTGGCAGCCTCTTCCATGATTCGCTTCAACTCCTCTTCTGTAATTGTGAGGTAGCCCTGGAAAAGATCTCTGTTCGTCAGCTTCCATTTAGGGCTGTGCATGCCATGCGCCGCCCGAATATACTCGGCAAAATGAATCTTGTAGGGTCCGGGTCCCTGGGCATGAAGCCCCAGATCGTCGGCCAGCGTTGTCAGTCCCTCTTTTTCGTTTTGCATCCTTTTATAGGCGAGCTTTGCCTCGGCCAGAGCATAGCGGCGCAGCAGAATGGAATCGTCAAGGCAGGAGACCATGACTCTGGCCAGGGGATAGGAGAGAAGCTCAGCCAAGAGTTCTGCTTGTGTATTGGCCTCTCTTTCCGAAATGGTGCCGCTAATGGCCCCTGCCACCCTTTCCGCTGCCCGGCCCCGTACCGTCTTAAAAGAGGTTTTGCCCAGAATGCTTTCTAAAGAGTAGCCGGCCGCTCGCACCTGGCTAGCAGCCTCTTCTGTAAAAGGGTAATCGGAGATCCTCATTCCTGCTCAATTCTGGGAGCTAAAAGGTAATTAATCTCCACAAACTGACCGAGCTTGAAGTGAACCCGTAGTGGGTAGTCTATGCCCATCTCTAAGGTGACCTCACCTGCCTTGCTGATGGATTTGGACATGTCTTCCAGATAATCCAGGGAGAAGAGGCTCCTGGCCTCGCCGGGCTTCATGCCCAAAAGCTCGGTGCTGGGTATCTTGAGCTTGAGCGAATCGATGTCTCCTTTGGCCTCCATGTAAAAGCCCTCATCAGAGACGCCCAATATTACATGATCGCTGACCTTTTCTGCGGCTTTTACCGCCCGGCGCAGCTCAGTGCCCGGCAGTGTCACGTGGGCCGGCAGATCCAGTTCGGGTATGCGCGGCTCTTTGCGGATGGCGGAGGGATCGATCAGGCTTAAGGTGTAGGAGAGGGATCCCACACCCATCTTCAGCTTGTGGGTTTCTTCTTCCAGCTCCAGCTGAACATTTTCGCCCTTATCGGCCATGCTCAGCACGTCACTGAGCCGAACCAAGTCTACGCCTATCTCCCCTTGATCAGCTTTGAAGTATTCGAAGGCCTCATTGCCAATCTTGAGCGAGACCATAGCCACATTCGCAGGGTCTACGGCCTTCAGTTCCAGGCCATTATCCGATATGGAGAACTTGACCTCATCTACCAGAGAAGAGACTGAATCGATTGCATCGCGCAGAGTTTCTGCGTTGATTACTGCCTTGAACATTCCTTGAGCCTCATCCATCAGAACCGTTTAATATTTAATATAGTTGATGCTTAGTCATATTCTCGCCAGGTATTGCCGCATTTGGTGCAGCGGAAGAAGCGAACCTCGCTCTCATCAGCAGAACGAAGCTGGCGGAGCCACCAGTATGCGACGTTATTGCCGCACTCCGCACATCTGGAATTGGTGGTGGGCAGGCCCGAAGATTCTTGCTCTAAGACAGGCACTACGCGATCCAGCTGCTCGGTCTTGCTGATCATGGATTCGCCTGTAGTTTTTGGTATCTTATGGCCGCACTTTCGGCAGATCATCATGCCATCCTTGGGCATCATCATGCTCTTGCATTGGGGACAAAACTCCATCAGCATAGAGTAAACCACTCGTCATATTAAAGTTTCCCAGTAGCCAGTTGAGAATGAGGCAAGATATGAGTACAGCGATAAATGTGATATGTCAGGATCGCCCGGGAATGTTGCGCGATATCGCCGGCGCGGTTGCCAAAAGGGGCGGCAACATCGTCTACACTCAGCAATTTGTACTGGAAAGGGGATTGAACCGGGGCAAAGCCTCCGTTTATATGGAGATCGACTGCTCGGCAGAGGATGTTCAAAGAATGGCAGAAGAGCTTGCGTCGCTCGATTCCATCTTCGAGGTCTCCATCCACGAGCCCTTCGAGAAGATCTACGGCTCCAGGGTGATCATCATAGGCGGCGGTGCCCAGGTGGCTCAGGTCGCGGTGGGGGCTGTGAGCGAGGCCGATCGGCATAATCTGCGAGGTGAGCGCATCAGTGTGGATACCATTCCCCTGGTGGGTGAAGATGCGATTGCAGGTGCGGTAAGTGCCGTGAGCCGGCTGCCGCGCGCCTCTATACTGGTATTAGCCGGGGCTCTTATGGGTGGACGAATCACTGACGAGGTGAAAAAGCTTCAGGCGGATGGGATACCGGTTATCGCCCTGAAGATGGCAGGCTCGGTTCCCGACCAGGCCGATATGGTAGTAACTGACCCCATTCAGGCCGGCACTTTCGCGGTAATGCATGTAGCCAGCACAGCGGTCTTTGATATATGTCGCGTGCGAGGCAGGGAGTTCTAGCTCTTGAGGATTTTGGCCAGATCTACCAGCTTCTCACCGGAGAAAAGATCCTCTACTGTGTAGAACTTCTCATCTGCCTGGAGCACGGGCGCAGAAAGGGTGAATACTCCGTTTATGCGCAGCTCGGTGAGGGCTTCGGGGGTGCTCATATCCTGATTTTCAAAAGAGATGCCTGCCTTTCCCAGTGCCGCTTTGAGCTGTTCGCATTTGGGGCAGGACTGTGTTGAATAGACTCTGTACTTCAAAGGGATACCTCTTGCGGGACGGTCTTTTCTGATTTGTCTTATATGGCTGGTTTTAAGATTTCTCAAAATATCAGGGTTGTGGCTGGATGGGAGCAGATGCCTTTCTGATTTTAGCGCAGTGCTCTTGGATATGGTTTCTTGGCCCAGGTTGCATATCCGCTCTCTATTGCCTTCTCAGCACACTCTGAGCAGCAGGAGAAGTTGGCCATGTACTCTATGCCCTCCATCTCATGCTCAAAGACCTGGTTGCAGGAAAATCCCGAGGTCCGCCTGAAATCAAAGCCTTTGCCGAACTCGTCATATTCTGCCTGGGCGGGGCGCTCCAATACAACCCAATCTCGGGGAAGAAGAATGGGGAGGGTGGCCAGGTTCATACCGCATCCACAGGGGCCATAAACATCTTCTAAATCCTTGTATATAATTGCCTTACATATCTGTTCGCTCATCGTCTGCTCCTCTCTTGTGGATGGTGTTAGCAGCAACCTAAATAACATTTCCCATCCGCTTTCCTGATTTTTTCCCCTTTCCTGCTTTATATTTCAAATAAGCATATTATGGTGGTGCGATTTTTAAATACTCGTTAAATATTCGGACCTTCACAAGTAAGGGATCTTGGATTGAGGCCGATTGAGGTATTTCCTTCTAATAATGGAAACATTGGCCCAACAAAAGTTATATATGGAATTGTGGGTGGATAGACTGCAAATTCTGGCCTGTAGCTCCGGAAGACTGAAATTATGTCTCTTCTGGCTGCGAAATCCGGATTTATGAGGTGTAAAAGAAATGCCGATACTTCCTGTTGCCCCGGTGAGCAGACTCATTCGCGAGGCGGGGGCTAAGAGAGTGAGCGAAGGCGCGAGGGACGCGCTGGCAGAGGTTTTAGAGAGCTATGGCCTGGAGGTGGCCCGTGAGGCGGTCGGCTGGGCTAATCACGCCAAGAGAAAGACGGTCAAGTCTGAGGATATTAGAGAGGCAGTCAAAAGAGTTAAACCTCCTGTGATCTATGAAAGGTAGATCAATGGCAAAAGAAGACTCACCCAGGTTAGACTACCGTGCTTTGGGCCTGATATGCGGCATTGAGATCCATCAGCAGCTTGACACGGCCTGCAAGCTTTTTTGCGGCTGCCCCACCAGGCACCGGGAGGTGGAGGAATCCAATTTCGAGTTCTTCCGGTATCTGCGACCCTCGCGAAGTGAGCTTGGCGAGATCGATCGCGCCGCATTAGAAGAGGTTTTGGTATCGCGCAAGTTCTTTTATAAGTCATATGACAGCACGTGTCTGGTAGAGGCGGATGAGGAGCCGCCCCGGGAGATAAACGCCGAGGCCCTGGAAATATCTCTGGTCATTGCCAAGCTGCTTGCCATGAAGATCGTGGATGAGCTGCAGATTATGCGCAAGATGGTGATAGACGGCTCCAACACCTCCGGCTTCCAGCGCACCGGCTATGTTGGCTCGGATGGCCGGATCGAGACCTCCTGCGGAGCTGTGGGCATAGGCATCCTCTGCCTTGAGGAGGAGGCGGCGCGTATCATCGAGGACAGAGGGGACAGCATGGTCTACTCTTTAGACCGGCTGGGCATTCCGCTGGTGGAGATCGGCACCGCTCCGGACATCGTCTCGCCGGCGCATGCTCGGGAGGTCGCATCCTATCTGGGAATGATCCTGCGTTCCACCGGTCGCGTCAAGCGGGGGCTTGGTACCATCCGCCAGGACGTAAATGTCTCCATCAAGGGCGGAGCGCGCGTGGAGGTAAAGGGTGTTCAGGCTCTGAACCTGGTCGATAAGGTGGTGGAGTTCGAGGCGCTGCGCCAGGTGCGTCTATTGGAGATACAAGAGGAGCTAGTCCGCCGCAAGGCTACTGTTATTGATGCGGTAAGGGATGTCACAGATATCTTCGCAGCTACCGGCTCCAAGGTGCTGGCCCGCTCTCTCAAGAACGGCGGCGTGGTTTTGGCTTGTCGACTAGCGGGCTTTGCCGGGCTGGTGGGTCGGGAGATTCAGCCGGATCGGCGTTTGGGCTCTGAGATGTCGGATAGAGCCAAAAGAGCAGGCGTGGGCGGGATCTTTCATACCGATGAACTTCCCGCTTATGGCATAACACCCTCGGAGGTCGAGGCCGTGCGAAGCCTGCTGGCGGCAGGGGGGGGTGACGCCGTGATCATGGTCACCGGACCGCGGGAAAGGGCGGAAAAGGCGCTGGAGGCTGTGCTGGTTCGAGCCCGCGAAGCATTGACCTGTGTTCCTGAGGAGACGCGCCGGGCTCTGCCCGGTGGCTGCTCGGAGTACATGAGGCCCCTGCCTGGTTCGGCTCGCATGTACCCGGAGACGGATGTGCCCGCTGTTGCGATCACGGAGGAGATGCTGGCACGCCTGGAGTTGCCCGAGCTCTTTGCAGCCAGATCGGAGCGTTTCGAGCGTGAATATGGCTTGAATGCCGAGCAGGCCCGGGTTATGGCAGCTTCCCCCAACTATCAGCTATTTGAGGAGATTGTGCAGAATTATCCGGTTTCTTCTTCCATTGTGGTGCGGGCATTAGAGACAATTCCGATTGAGCTGGCCCGGGAGGGGGTGGCAGTCTCCAATCTGACGGAGCAGCATTACAAAGAAAGCCTGGCTCTTGTCTCCCAGGGCCAGGTGGCCAAAGAGGGTCTGACGGATCTGCTGCGCACCCTGGCCGGGCATCCGCAGATGCCTGCCACCGACGCAGCAGCTTCAGCCGGCCTGGCGGGTGTGGATGAAGCTGATGTAAAGAAGGCTGTGCAGGCAATTGTGGCCGGCAAGATCGATCTGGTGCGCTCCAAGGGAGAGAGGGCCGCAGCACCACTGATGGGCCTGGTGATGAAGGAATTGAGGGGCAAAGCGGATGGCGGCATGGTGAGCGCCATATTGAAGAAGGAAATACAAAATATACTCAATCAGTGAGTCCTGAGAACCCCAAAAAGCCGGATATGCTCCTCTGGGAGGAGACGCTCTTTAAAGACAGGGATCTGTTCGAGCTAGATCACCTGCCCGAGCACTTCCTGCACCGGGAAGCGCAGATGGATGGCCTCAAATTCTGCATACGTCCGGCATTGCAGGGGGGCAGTCCCGTCAATGCTCTCTGCCTCGGTCCTCCCGGTACGGGCAAGACCACGGCCATCTTCAAGCTCTTCGAGGAGATTGAGGCCCATTCAACAAAGGTTATTCCTGTGCATGTCAACTGCCAGATGGACTCCACCAGGTATTCTGTCTTCTACCAGATCTATAAAAAGATCTTCGAGCATGCGCCCCCCTCCAGCGGCATATCCTTCAAACGTATCTTCGAGAAGGTGGCCCAGGCAGCTGCAGACCAGGATAAGGTGCTGGTGGTGGCTTTGGACGACATCAATTACCTCTTCCACGAAAAGGAGGTGGATCAGGTCTTATACTCCCTCTTGCGGGCCCACGAGACCTGTCCCGGTGCCAGGATGGGTGTGATCGGAGTTATGAGTGAGCTTGCTTTGGACTACGTCCTCGACCCACGAGTGGCTTCCGTCTTCCAGCCGGAAGAAATCATCTTTCCTCTCTACACTCGATCAGAGATACGCGACATCCTGGGCCGCCGGGTGCAGATGGGCTTTTATCCCGGGGTGATGGCCGATGATGTACTGGATGTGGTAGTGGACGGTACGGAGAGGTCCGGCGACTTGCGGGTGGGGATTGACCTTCTCAAGAGGTCCGGCCTATCTGCGGAAAGGCGTGCCTCTAAGAGCATCTCTCATGCTGATGTGGCCAGTTCCTACGGCCGCTCCCACTTAGTTCACCTCACCTATGCCCTGAAATCTTTAAAAGAGGATGAACAAAAGGTGCTGCGACTGGCTGCGGAGCAGAAAAGCTGGCGTGCAGGCGAGCTGTTTGTTCGCTTTCATGAGCAGACGGGTGCCGGATACACTCGTTTTCATGAGATTCTCAATAAGCTTGATTCCATCCGCCTGATCAATGCTGATTTTACCGGGGCGGGGGAGCGCGGCAGAAGCCGCGTCATCAGCGTGCGCTATGAGCCTGAGGAGATCTTAAGCCGGCTGAACCCGTGATGTTTTTCTTACCATCATTATTGCAAATGCTATCTATATAGTTTGTACTAATCAGTCGGTGCTCTATATAGATTCCATACGCAAGGGCTTTAACCCGTTAATGTGTTTTGTCAAGGCGTATGGATCGGCCAAGAATAATGATGCCTCGCAAATATGGGGAGCTGTTCGTGGAGGCTCTGCTATTCATGTCCGCCATCGTCTCCATCCTGATTATGCTTCTCATCTTCTACTTCCTCATTCATGAAAGCCTCCCTGCATTTTCAAGTCTGGGCCTATTTTCCCTGTTATCCGGCTCGAAATGGCATCCTTCCGGCGATATTTATGGATTACTGCCCATTATCGCTGCCTCATTGACCGTCACTCTCCTGGCTCTTTTTATCAATATCTTGATCGGTTTTCCTCTGGCCATTTATCTGGCGGAGCTGGCCGGGCCCAGAAGTAAGGCCATATTGAAACCGGCCATTGAGCTTTTGGCTGGCGTCCCTTCCATTGTCTATGGTTTTTTGGGAGTGATAATTCTCGTATCCTACCTGCAGGAGAGCTTTGATATGCTCACAGGCAGGTCGATCCTGGCCGGATCGGTTCTTCTTGGCGTCATGTTCATCCCTCGCCTTACTACCATATGCGAGGATGCTCTGCGGGCTGTGCCCAGCGAATACAAGGAGGGCTCCCTGGCATTAGGCGCCAATCGCTGGCAGACCCTGAGAAATGTGACCATACCCGCGGCATCATCAGGAATTACCGCGGCCGTTCTCCTCAACATTGGAAGCATAATCGGGGAGACCATGGCCGTGTTGCTGGTGGTGGGCAATGTAGCCAGACTGGCCTCTCCCCTTTACGATATCTTTGATCAGGGTGCATCCTTCACCTCGGTCATCGCCGGTGAGATGGGTGAGGTGGCCAGAGGTTCAATGCATTACCACGTCCTTTTTGCAGTTGGATTCGTTCTTCTCATAGTGGTTACCCTATTCAGTCTGGTTGCTGATTATGCTCGGGTTCGCATCAGACGAAAATTCGGAGGATACTAAATGAAGACCAGGCTTGTTCTGGGGGCATCCCTTGCCATATCGGTGTTTTTATTCGTCTCCTCTTTGACATGCCTCTTTCTTCAGCCCGACCTGCAAAAGCTGGCGCCTATATGGCTTGTCAGCCTTCTCGCAAGCATACTGCTGATTCTCCTATCGTATTCTGTCTCCAAAGCGGTTTCTCTGAAGACTGTTCCCTTCCTGGCCCTGGACATTGTTATCTGTTCAGCCATCCTCTTTCTGATATATTCCGGGACCCTTCATGCCGGATTTATCATCAGCCGGCCTCTTGGAGTGGGCGCCTCCTTTGATTATGCTTTTATTCTTCCTCTTTTGATATTTTTAGCCAGCATGCTGTGCATAAAGGATGCTATTAATATCATCTACGGATACAGCGCTCGGGGTCGGGAGGTCCTGGTATTTCTGGCTGTCAAGCTCTCCGCGGTGCTATCGCTCCTCTTGCTGGGTGGAATACTCTTCATAATAATCTACAAAGGTATTGGGATCCTCAGCTGGGATTTCCTGACCACGTCCCACAGGCGCCTGGGCCAGGCGGGCGGGATCAGCACCGCCATATTGGGCTCTTTATGGATGGTTTTGGGTGCCATGATCATATCTTCGCCCCTGGGCATCGGCGCGGCCATCTATCTTCATGAATACTCCAAGAGCCAGAGGCTTAACCGTCTCATCACCATTGCCGTGAGCTGCCTGAACGGCGTTCCTTCCGTGGTCTTCGGTCTCTTTGGCCTGGCCTTTTTGGTGACGTTCTTCGGAGTCTCCCTCTTATCCGGCTCCATAATCCTGGGACTGATAAATATCCCCACCATAATATTGACCTGCCAGGAGGCCCTAAAGAGCGTTCCCAACTCCCTGCGGGAGGGAAGCATGGCTTTGGGGGCTACCAAGTGGCAGACGATAAGAAAGGTGGTCTTGCCCACGGCCATGCCCGGCATTCTCACGGGTGTGATCATGGGGGTGGCCAAGGCTTCGGGAGAGACAGCCCCCATCATGTGGACGGCAGTGACGTTTACTGCGATCCCGGTGCAGATGATTTACGGCGTTATCCCGGATATATTTCAGCCGGTCAACAACCTGAATTATCATCTCTTGAACCTTATCTACTTCATGGGGGCGTGGGATGTTGAGGCCAGGGCCTGGGGCACGGCTCTGGTGCTCATTGCTCTGGTTTTGGGTACCAACATGCTGGCCATAGTGGTGAGGCATCACTACCGAAAGAAGATATCATGGTAGGCCGATCTGAAAATCAATTCAGCTACGAATTTGAAATTGGTTATAATTGCATTGGCTTTGACCTCCCGGCGACTGCCATGCAATGCCGTGCATATGCACGCTTCCGCTTTTCCAGTGCAAGAGGTTTGTCATTTGACGGTCCGGCATCAGACGGTGAGGTAGAGGACTATCGCGTCCAGATTGTAAAGCCCCAGTGATGATGCGCACAGAGGACTCGCTTTGCCTTAAAA
>JAFGNK010000046.1 GCA_016927055.1 Methanotrichaceae archaeon
AGCGATTTTAGATTTTACGGTTCCTCGCTGTTTCAAGTGGGTAATAGAATAATCGAGTCCTCTGTGAGTCCTCCGTGCGTTCTATGCCTCTGTGGTGATAATCCGTAACCATTTAGTCATAACCAGTGGCGAGAGACGTTCCACCACAAAGATCACAAAGCGCACAAAGCACGCACAAAGAATATTTCAGGGGCATCTCAGGGGCCAGGCTATTCGGCATCCCCAAGAACCCCGCTCAAGTCTGCTGCCGGTCACACAATGGAAGCGAAGGGCCGAATTTTATTTCCCCAGTATTTCATACAATGTCTTCATGCCCTTTGTGAAGGGAGGCATTCCGGAAGTGAGCAGAACCACCCTCAGTACATCCACAATCTCGTCCTTGGTGATGGCAAGCTCCTTCATGCCGCTCATCATCTGCTTCTTGGTGGCCCGGTCATCGGAGGCAGCGGCATTGATGCCGATGGCAATCAGCTTTTGGGTCTTGTAGCCCAGAGCTTTGCCGGTGTAGATGGCCTCGTTCATTTCTACAATGGCTTTGTAGAGTTCGGGATATTCGACCTTGGTCTTAGCCGTGCCTTCGCCAAAGAAAACTTCTTCCTTTCATTCTTAATTCGGCTTGCTACTATTATACCTTCTTACAGTTTATAGTTTTCTGAATATGGTTTTTTCCTGGGGATTACACTGGCAAAGAGACAATGGGAAAAGCTGGGCTAGAGCGTCATCCAGAGAAATTATCGGAGACAATCGTGTGTATCACCAGATAGGGATGACAGATTAGCACCAAAATACAGAAGTAGGGGCGCAGCCGGAGCCCGAGGCAAGAATGCAGCACGACCGATGGGCTGTAGGGCGCTGCTTCCGGTAGCCCACAAAGATCGCAAAGCGGGAGACTTGAAGAATTAATAGCAAACGGACATCTTCTCCAATAAGCGCCCCTGACACAGGCCAGGCCCCAGCATCAGGCACCCCCCCGCCCCAGCCGACCCGGAGCACCTGGTTTCAGTTGGCCAGCATTCACATCTTCATGTTGAACCCGGACACCATCTCTCCAACCCCAGGAGATACGCCGCCCCTGCAACCGTCGTCCCGAAAAAGACCACCCGGTTGCCATGCTGCCCGGCCGTCTCCATCAGGCCGTCAATGGTTCCGTTTACCAGCGTCGATCCCGTCATCAAAATAAGCGGGCATTGCTCGAATATCTGGGCAGCTTCCAGACCGTCCAGAACCTTTACACCGCAGCGGGTCTGCCCTGCCTCGGCCAGGTCTGAGACCATCACCCTCTCCGGGCCCAGAGCCTTCACCACAGATTCAAGAAGCGCTGGCTGCAGGCCCACCATCCCCACCTTATCGGCATCCTGCTCTATGATCCAGGCCTCCGTCAAAAGAGCGCAAATCTTCGGGCCGGTATTTTTGCAGTGTACCGTGCCTCCCGCCAGCCCGAGATTGCGGAGCACGGCATTCATGGTAGCAACCATTATTGCTCTCTCGAAGATGCTCTCTAAAGGCAGCTCCAGCACATCTTTAAGGCTGCCCTGAAAATTGCCGTAATCTGGCGAAAACGCCTGTCCGGCAGTGCCCCCGTAAACGGCCTGCACCAGCACCTCCTTCCCTCGTAAAATGGGAAAATCATCCCGGTCAGGATTTCCTATCGCCTCCAGGCTACTAAGAGGGCTGCTTACCACTATTTCAGCCTTCAGATCCCGATATTTGGTGCCTTGACATCTCTCCATTTCGGCTATAAACCGCCTTCTGGCCTCTTGCAGCATATCCATTTTTACCATCTCTCTACTCACCTCTTGCGTCCATGCCACTGCCCCAGCTGAGGATCTCCTCTGCCCCTCCGTGCAGAGCGATCTTTCCCCGCTCCAGAAGACAGGCTTGATCTCCCATACAGGCCACATCTCTCAGGTCATGGGTAACGATAAGACAGGGAACACCGCAGGCGTGAATTGTCTCCCCTAACTCCTTTCTCATAGCCGCTTGCTTCCTGACATCCAGGGCAGAAAGCGGCTCGTCCAGCAGAAGCAGACGGGGCTCGATGATGAGCGCTCTGGCCAGCGCTATTCTCTGCTTCTGGCCGCCCGAGACATCGGCCGCCTTTGCCTTCCTGATCTCCCACAGCCCGGCGGCCTCCAGATGTTCCTTCACCAGAACTTTGATCTCGCCCGCCGCCATCCTCCGGGTTCGCAGTCCAAAGGCCACATTGTCGTAGATGCTCATGTGGGGAAAGAGAGCGTAGCTTTGAAAGACATATCCAATGCCTCTGGCCTCAGGAGGCAGATTTGTCCCGCTTTCTGAGTCATAAAGCGCTCTGCCGTCCAGAGAAATCCTCCCTTCATCGGGATCAGCCAGCCCCGCCAACAGGTTAAGCAGAGTGGTCTTACCGCAGCCGTTATCTCCCACCAGCATTAGCGTCTTGCCTCTGGCAACGTCCAGCTTCACCTGCAAATCGAAATCCCTGAGCCTTTTCTTGACATCAATTTCTAGCATTTTTATACATCCTCCGGGTCAGTGTCTTCACCAGAACGATGACTACAAAGGAGATAGCCACCAGAATTATGGCCAAACAGAGGGAGACATCCAGATCCCCTTGCATAGCGGTGTAGATGGCCAGAGGCATGGTCTGCGTGCGGCCCTGAAAGTTTCCGGCAAACATGATGGTAGCTCCGAATTCCCCCAGTGAGCGAGCAAAGGCCATGATGGCTCCGGAGATGAGGCCGTTCATGGCTATGGGCAGGATCACATAAAAGAAGGTGTAAACCCGGGAAGCACCTAATGTCCGGGCGGCATTCTCGAAGGCCAGGTCCACATCTTCGAAGCTCGTCCTGGCCTGACGGATATAGAAGGGCGAGGAGACGAAGACCTGAGCCATGATCACAGCCAGAGTGGTGAAGGCGATGCTGATTCCAAATGCGTTCAGGTAATGGCCCACAATACCCATCCTTCCAAAGGCCACAAGCAGGGCAATGCCAGCCACAGCGGGTGGCATGATCACAGGCAGATCGATTAAGGAATCGGCCAGCTCTTTGCCGAAATAGCGGAAGCGAGCGCTGACGTAAGCAATGGGTGTGCCCATAATAACCACGACTATTGTGGTCAAGGTCGAGGTCATAAGAGACAGGCTGAGGGCATCCAACACCATGGGATCATATAGTGATCCTAGAGTCTTGTCCAGGGGGCTTTTCAGGAAGAGCGCGACCACCGGCAGAGCTATGAAAGCCATGGTAAGAATCAGCAAAGCTGCCAGGCCGGCTTTCAAGGAGATCCCCTTCACCCGGTCAGAAATGCTGATGATTTCCTGCTCTCGGCTGGAAAACTCGCCCCGATGGATTATTTCCGCTTGATTGGATGCCATGGTCCTCTTTGTAGAAATTTTGTTCAACCACGATGCCAACAGGAATCACTCACGAAGCAGCATGCACGAAGCATGCACGAAGCATGCCTGAATTATGCATGAAAGGGCCGGCCAATAGAATCCGAGGTCTTTTTCCCCGGGCCGCCTGGAGAGACTTTCCGGATCAGGTTGCAGCCCTGGCAGCCGCCGCATTAACCTTCGGCCTTCGCAGGTGAGCTATGCACAGCTGAGAATCCATATTTTTCTAAGATGGCCTTTCCCTGCTCAGATGTCACCAAATTAATAAAATCCTGGCTTTTTGCAGGATACTTGCTATGCAACAGAACTCCAATAGGATATTCACCGATGACGTTGTACTCGTCCGGGATGTCGACCTTATCAACCCTGGATGCCAGATCCTTTGTGACATCAGAGACATAGGCAAAGCCCACATCCGCTTCTCCTAAAGCGACCTTGGTCACCACATAGTTGACAGTGGTCTCCTGAGAGATGATATTGTCCATGACCCGCGCTTTATAATCCGGCCCATAAGCGGAATCATTTCCCAGCCGATTTATGATCTGCAAGGCATAGTCGCCTACAGGCACATCCTTCGTGCCCATAATGATCTTGAGGCCGGGCTTGGCCAGGTCGGTGAGGTTGCTTATCCTGGCCGGATTGTCTTTGGGAACGATCAATGACAGCTTGTTCTTGGTAAAGATGATGATGCTGCTATTGTTCATGAGCTGATCCCGTTTCAGAGCATTCATTTGCTTCGTATTCGCAGAAGCAAAGACGTCTGCATAAGCTCCGTTCTCAATTTGGGTGCGCAAGTTTTGGGAGCCGTCGAAGTTGAAAGCTACATCCGTATCTGCCATCTCTTCATACAACGATCCAATCTCGCTAAAAGCGCCCGTCAATGACGCTGCCGTGAAGACGGTCAGCTCTTTTGGCTCTTCTGCAAATCCTGCATACGAGGCCGAAGCCAAAAACAGGGCTGCAATCAATGCCATCAAAACATTTTTATTTATCATTGCTTTTATCTCTCCAGGATTATCGCTTATCACATGCGAGTCATAAGCAGGGATGGTTTATGCAAGCATAAACGCTTACTTTTCTCCAATAAGCAAGCCTTTATGTAAAACTTATTAATCCTTGCGCTCGGCCAAACAAAATAGCCCCGTGGGGCTTTCCCATGGCATCCAAAGGAGTGATCCGAACATGAGGGTCATTACGCATGCGTTTGACCTTGCCGCTATTGACATAGGACCTAACG
>JAFGNK010000047.1 GCA_016927055.1 Methanotrichaceae archaeon
CCATATTGCGGTGCAGGCTGCGGATTTTTCATTGCAGTAGAAAAGGAGCGCGCCACCGGGATAGAATATATGCCGGATCATCCTGTCAGCGAGGGTGCTTTATGCTCTAAGGGAAATGCCGCTTTGGAGATCCTCTACCACCAGGAGCGACTTACATCTCCTCTGAAGAGGAAAGGCGAAGGCTGGGCCAGGATATCCTGGGAGGATGCTATCGATCTGGTAGCCCGCGGGATCGGTGATGCCATAAAAAAGCACGGTCCTGGCAGCATCGCCCTTCTGGCCTCTTCTAAATGCAGCAATGAGGAGGACTATCTGATCGAGAAGCTGGCCCGTCTTTTAGGTTCGCCCAATGTGGACAACTGCGCCCGGCTCTGTCATGCCCCTTCGGTGGTGGGATTGAATCGTACTCTTGGCGCAGCCGGAATGACCAACCCCATCCCGGATATCGCTAACTCCAAGTGCATATTCATCATAGGATCAAATCTGGCGGAAAATCATCCTGTTATCTCCCGCTGGATTCACAGAGCTAAGGATGCAGGTGCCGTGGTAATCGTAGCTGATCCTCGTGTAACGCATACCTCCTGGATGGCGGATGTCTTCTTGCAGCTTAAGCCCGGAACGGATGTGGCTCTCCTAAACGGCATGGCTCATGTGATAATCAAAGAGGGCCTGATAGATAGAGATTACATCGCCCAGAGGACACGAGGCTTTGAGGAGTTGAGGGAGTCGGTCAAAGATTATTCTCCGGAAAATGTGGCCGAGATCACCGGGGTTGCCGCAGGCGACATTGTGCGGGCGGCGCGTGCTTATGCCATCTCTCCTGCCTCCTCTATTCTCTATTCTATGGGAATCACCCAGCACAGCACGGGCACAGACAATGTGCAGGCCGTTTCCAATCTGGCTCTCATCTGCGGGCATCTGGGAAAGCCAGGCACAGGGGTCATGCCTCTGCGCGGCCAGAACAATGTGCAGGGGGCCTGCGATATGGGGGCACTGGCTGAGTTTTATCCCGGCTATAAAAAGGTGGACGATCCCGAGACCATCAATTACTTCTCTTCTGCCTGGGGGGCAAAAAGCCTGCCCTCAGGCCCGGGCCTCACAGCCACGGAGATGATAGATGCTGCTGCCACAGGTGATATCAAGGCCATGTACATTGTGGGTGAAGATCCGGCCAACTCCGATCCATGCAGCCGGCATGTCCGGGATGGGCTGGAAAATCTGGATTTTCTGGTAGTGCAGGATATTTTCATGACGGCGACCGCTCAGCTTGCAGATATCGTTTTGCCGGCGGCGGCCTGGGCGGAGGAGGAGGGAAGCTTCACCAACACGGAAAGACGCGTGCAGTGGAGCAGCAAAGCCATTGAGCCGCCGGGAGCGGCTCTCTCCGATCTGGAGATTGTGTGCCGGGTTGCAAGCAGCCTGGGGCTCGAGTTTGATTACCCTGATGCGGCATCAGTTTTAGCTGAGATCAACCGGACCGTTCCCCAGTACGCAGGCATAACCCGGGAGAGGCTCGATAAAGGCGGACTTGTCTGGCCCTGCCCCAGTCCCGATCATCCGGGAACGCCCATACTTCACTCCTCCGGTTTCAAGTTTGCCGAGGGGCGCGCCTTCATTGTGCCTGTCCCTTACAGGCCGGCGGCAGAAGATGCCAGCTGGGATTATCCTTTTGTCCTGACCACCGGGCGCGTGGCTGTGCACCATAATGCCGGGTCCATGACCCGAAGAAGTCCCTCTCTCATAGAGCGCGAGCCGGATCTCTATGTGGAGATCAACCCCGCCGACGCCATGCGGCTCAAGGTGGCTGATGGCGATGAAGTTACCATTACTACGTCGCGGGGAGAGACCGAGGCTTATGCCCGTCTCACGGATAAAGTGAAAAGAGGGGTGGTGTTCATGCCCTTCCATTTCCCCGGAACCAATATCCTCACTACAGAGGTTACAGATCCTGAAGCCAGGATACCTGAGTTCAAGGTATCGGCCTGCAAGATTTCCCGGAGGGATTAAATGCCCGTTTACATTGATATCAGCAGATGCATTGGCTGTCGCTCCTGCGAGGTGGCCTGCCAGCGCGTGCACGGAGGCAGCGGACACATTAATGTGCATTTTGTGGGAGACTTTGCCTCGGTTCCCATATTCTGTCATCACTGCGAGGAGGCCAGTTGCACCATGGCCTGCTTTAGCGGGGCTTTGCATAAAGAGGGAGATCGCACGGTTTTTGATGTGGAAAAGTGCACCGGCTGCGGCCTGTGCCAGCTGGCCTGTCCCTTCGGAGTGGTGCGGGCAAACAAGATCGCTCACAAGTGCGATCTATGTGAAGGGCTGGCTGAGGAGCCCACCTGCGTCACCACCTGCCCGGCCAATGCTCTATCCACTGATTTTGAGCTGGCGTCTCGCCGGGCACGCTCGCGCGCTGCTCGGGCTGCTGCCCATGGAGGTAAAAGATGATCAAAGTTGATGCCAGCCTGTGTCTGGGCTGCCTGTCCTGTTCCAATGTATGTCCCAGTCAAAATATCGTCCGCACACAGACGGGAGAGATGCGGAGCATTCACTGGAAGAGGTGCAAAGAGGAATGCGATCTTTGCGTGGAGTTTTGCCCGGCCAAAGCTCTGACCCTGGTGCCTTTCGATGAGACCGTGCCTGAGCCTGATGTGTCCTTCGATCTGGTGGCTTGCAAGATCTGCGGATCGCGTTATGCCACGGAGCCCATGCTGAGGAGGATTGAAGCAGTTCTTCCTGCCAATTTGCAGAAGGACTCCGAGGGCCTGGAATGGATCCGGGTCTGCCCGGTCTGCCGGCGAAATATTGAAGCGGAGAGGGTTACCCGGCAGATGGTGCTGGGAAGGAGCAGAAAGAGTCCGTGAAGAGAAGGGCAAAAGTCGTCGTATTTTTTTTTATTTTTTTTAAGAAAATTTTATCTTCCGAGGAAATTTGATATTCAATTACATCCAGAATGGCTATTGAGCTGGGAGAGGATTTCCAAATGGATTCTGAAGAGGTCTGGTTTTCACATAGGGAAAAGATATACGAGATCAAGAGAAACAGGATCAAATGGACTGAGGAAAAAAAGATCTGGAATTGGGATCGCTGCACAGTATCGTTGGTAAAACCCCCCATATCGCCGGAGGATGCTTCCCCAAAAAAGCTCAGAGTGATAGTAAGGAGCAACACCAATCAAAATCAGACCAGTGTCCGGGTCAACCGGCCCATGACCTTGCGATTCATGCTTGGCTTTGATATAGAAAGAATCAGCGAAATCCGAAGTGAAAAGCCAGATCCTCAAATGTATTCCCATAACAATTCTGAGATCTGGACGGGTCCCAAGGAGAGATGGATTTTCCAGCTAGATGATGACTACTGGATATGGGAGTGGAAAGAGGATGGACTGCTATTAAGCTCATCTAATATTTATAAAATTCACGAGGAAATTCTCCAGCATCTGGCAATTCCAATACTGGATAGCTCTGAGCAGATCTTTGAATTGAAGCCTGCGAGCGTCAGCGACAAAATGGTCTTAAGCCACCTTAAATCTCAAGATTTGTCCGCAAGAGGGCGTATAATACCAGTGATCTACCAGCCGGCGGTAGACGGCCTGAAGAACTTTGTTAGAGAGGTTCATTGTGTTCAGGAGGATTTTTGCGATGCGATATCAGAGGTAAAAGTTACTCTTGTCTTCAACGATGAGCAATTGCGTAAAAATGCGATTTTTAATAATATCTATAAGTTCATCCGCTCTATCCTTTACAATAGAACAAGAGATGTGGAGAGCTTTAAGATCAGGATAGATAGAAAGGACCGGAGCAAAAGCTGTTTCATCTTTAGAAACATATATAGTATCATTGATGGCAAGCGCTACGGACTGAATGATGACTCCATCCATGGAGATGCTGATTGCGAGGTCGAGCACCCAATCAGCTATTATTTCGTTGACTATGACCATCCTATAGTGTTCATAAACACCTCCAACCATGCCATGGCCGAGCATGATGCAAACCGAACTTTATGGAAATGGGAGTATGTGCCAGGTGTATTAGATTCGCCGGTATGTTTGGGCTGCAAGTCTCGTGAAGAGATCGAAGCTGAATTCAAACCATTGGAAGAATCGCAATGTGGTTGTCGGGAGCCGGAACACCATTGATTTTTAAGGCTAGCGTGCGCAAGCATAGAGCATGAGAAAGATCATCAAGATCGACCAGTCGCTTTGCAACGGCTGCGGCGATTGCATCATCGCCTGCGCTGAGGGTGCCATCGAGCTGAAAGACGGAAAAGCTCGTGTGGTGAGCGACAGCTTTTGCGACGGCCTGGGGGCATGCCTGGCCGTCTGTCCGCAGGGCGCACTGACCATCGAGGAGCGCGACGCCCCGGTATTTGATGAGAAGGCGGCCAGAGAGCATCAGAAAATGGCCGGCAAGCATGGACATGGACATGAGCATAAGCGTCATGCAAAAGGGACAGATGTAGCCACAGTCACGCCCTGCACTGCGCCAATTACCTTAAAGCGGAATCAAGGGTCAAAGGCAGATTTCTCACATGAAAAGATAAAGCCAGGAGATGAGAGCGCAAATGAGCTGTGCGGCTGGCCCATCCAGATGAGACTGGTGCGCCCCTGGGCTGCTTACCTTCAGGGCGCCAGCCTTCTTGTAGCCGGGGACTGCACCGCTTTTGCCTATCCCACTATCCAGCAAGACTTCATCAAAGGCCGCGTGGCCCTGGTGGGCTGCCCCAAGCTGGATGAGACCGAGCCCTTTGTGGACAAGCTCAGCGAGATTCTCAAGGCCAACGAGATCCGGGACATAACTGTGCTGCGCATGACTGTCCCCTGCTGCTCCCAACTGGAAGGGCTGGTCGCCGAGGCGGTGTGCCGATCGGGAAAGGACGTGCCGCAAAAAAGCTATGTGGTGGGAATCGACGGCAAGCTGATTGCAAATCAATAGGAAAAGTTTATACTGTTAGGCGAAGAGAGTCGTTCTCATGGATTTCAGCCGGCGCTTTGACATGGCTGCGGGAGCCTTCATCTTCCTGGTCTTTCTCACTACCGTGTACCTGACCAAGGATTTCCTCACCACCATTCTGCTGAGCATATTCCTGGTGTTCCTCCTCAAGCCGCTTTATGCAGTTTTCTTCCGGCTGACCCGGCAAAGGCAGATTTCTTCTCTTTTCTCCATATTGATTGTATTCGTGCTTATACTGGCCATATTGCTTGGCATCACCGGGGTGCTCCTGGTGGAGATATCTAATCTGGAGAAATCTGGAGCCCTATCAAGTGCCCAGTTTACTTCCCTCACCCAGGAAATCGATATATGGGCTAAAAGCGCCCTTCCTGCCTGGGTTCATAGTTATGTGAGCGATATAGTTTTGAAATATGTACAGGAGATAAGCGACATTCCCGTGACCATCGCCACCTGGGCCTTCCCCATAGTCCAAAGAGAGCTTTCCTCTTTTGCTTCTGAATTGCCCGTACTCTTTGCCCAGTTGGTTGTCGTGGTATTCTTCACCTACTACATCCTCATAGACGGCAAAGAGATTGTTGGCAAGACGGTGGATCTATTCCCCAGGCAAAGGCGATGGCTGGTCAAGAATTTCCTTCAGGAGCTAAACAGCATCTATACCACTCTTTTTACCGTCTACTTCAGCACATCGATGCTAAGCGGCGTACTGGCTGCCATCGGCTTTTCTATATTGGGCGTGCCCTATCCGTTTGTGCTGGGAGCTGTTGTGGGCATCTTTACGTTCGTTCCAATGCTTGGGCCGGCGGTAGTATTCATTCCCCTGGCTCTATACTATCTGTTCATGGGTGATATGATCCGTTTCCTGACAATCCTGGTATTCGGGACGGTGGCGCTCATGGTGATACCTGAGAACGTAATCCGTCCCCATCTGGCCATGAAGAGCGCCAGGATTCATCCCATAGTCACACTGCTCGCGTACACTGCCCCCATCTTCGTGGTGGGGATCATTGGGGTTATCATCGGCCCCACGCTCTACGGCTTTCTCCTGGCGGCCTACCGGGCGGTCATCAATAACCGGGAATCTTGACGAATGGAAAGCTTTATCTCTTTTTATAGGCCACTAGCTTAGTTCAGTTCCATGGAGCTTTAAAGATGGGCACGGAGAATGGCTTAGAGATGTGTGGCGCTATTGAGGTTGCAGAGCTGCTGCTAACCGCAGATATTTATAATCGCAAAGAAAATTTGACTGAAGATGACCTGCCCCCCAATATTCGCAAGCATTATTTCGATGTGCAGACCAAGAGTGTCAAAAGGCCGATTTATGTAACCAGCGTAGATGCACAAAAGATCTATGGCATCGAGAACGTCAAAGCGGCCATAAAAGATCTTACGTTTGTGGCTTTTGAGGAGTTTGGCTCCCAGCTGCGGCTAACTGTATTCGATGTGGCGGCCAAGTGGTTTGCCAATCAAAAGGATCTGGCCAGGATCAGATCGAATCCCGTTTTGGCCTATTTCTATGAGAACTATGACTCTCTGGATGTGAGCTATGCCCTGGCTAAGAGCGCCAATAAGCCCCTATCTGCCGACAGGGAGTGGATCGACGCCCGCATAAAGGAGCTTTGCAAGGATTCCAAGGAGGCGGAAGATCTTCTCAAGCTGGCCTACATCAAGGCACCCGAGGATGTGAGGGACTGCATTGCCGGCCTGGTTCTAAATGAGGAGCAAAAGGCTGAGATTGAAAAGATGGGTAAGGCTCTTAAAAACCGGCAATATCTGCGAGAGATCGGCCTTTATGAGATCGGCAAGCTTCTTTTTGTCGGCCCGCCGGGTACCGGCAAGACCACCACTGCTCGGGCGCTGTCGAGCTGGTTTTCCCTGCCCATTGTGGAGGTTCGGCTCTCCATGATCACCAGCCAGTATTTGGGCGAGACCTCCAAGAACATAGACAAGGTCTTCGAGCTGGCCAAGAGGCTGGCCCCTTGCATACTGCTCATTGATGAGTTTGACTTTGTGGCTAAAACCCGTACCTCTGATGAGCACGGAGCCATGAAAAGGGCCGTCAACTCGCTGCTCAAGGCTATAGATGAGATCAGCCTGGTGGAGCATGGCGTTCTGCTCCTCGCGGCTACCAACCACCCCCAGCTCCTCGACTATGCAGCCTGGAGAAGATTTGACAAGGTATTGAACTTCCCCCTACCGGATGAAGTCATGAGGCGTATGATCTTGGACAAGGTCCTCTCCCGCATTGATGCGGACGTAGACACAGCAGTGCTCGCGGAGATGACGGAGGGCTACTCAGGCTCGGATCTGAGGTTAGTGATAAGGGAGGCCGTTTTGAATGCTCTCCTGGTGGACCGCAGACATCTGGGCCAGGAAGATCTGGAAAGGTCCATAGAGGAGTTCCGGCGCAGGATCTCCGACTATAAGAGGAGCATTGCGGCATGAGTGTCGCATGAGGGCAGCATGAGGACCGCATGAGGAACGCATGAGGAACGCATGAGGGCGACGGCGACATGAAGGTCACGCTTCTCGGCACGGGCGACGCCATTGGAACCCCCAAGATCGGATGCAAGTGTCCGGCCTGCATGGATGCCCTGCGGGGGGGACGCAGCCGCAGGATGAGGTTTTCCATTCTCATAGAGTCAGACGAGGAAGACGGCCGGGTACTGGTTGACAGCAGCCCAGACCTGCGCTGGCAGCTTTTAAAGAAGGACATAGCCAGTGTGGACGGCGTGATATGGACGCATGCCCATTATGATCACTATGCCGGCTTTGGGGATTTTCACCGGGTGCAAAGCCACGTGGATGTCTATGCTCTCAAGGGCACCATGGACTATATCCTCAATTATCTTTATTTCCTAAATCCCGTGCGCCATGACATAGTAGCCTATCAGCCCTTTGATATCGCGGGAATGGAGTTTACCCTCTTGCCGGTCAATCATCCGCCTACGGAGACGGTGGGCGTGCGAATTGACGACGGCCGCAGGGTAGTTGTGATTACCAGCGACACCAAGATGGAGATTCCGGCAGAAAGCCTGGAGCTGATGAAAGGGGCTGATCTAATGCTGGCGGATGCCATCACCCCACCCGGCTACACCATAAGCAAGCACATGACGGCAGACGAGGCCATGGCTTTGGGGAAGAAGCTGGGCGCGAAGCGACTTATCCTCACGCACTTAAGCCACCTCTACCCGCCGCATGAGATCGCTCTGAAAGAGTGGCCGTTGGGCCACGATATGATGGAGATAGTGCTGTAAGAAAATCTGGGTCCAACAAAACCACAGAGGCGCAGAGACACAGAGGCGCAGAGATAAAAAACACAGCTTCAACTACACGAAATGGCGAGGAGCCTCTTAATTGGTGTTGATTATGAAAATCGTAATAATATTCTTACTCCTTCTAATGCTGCAACCACTTGCTGCATTGGCCGCATCTGAAATGCCTGGCATCCTGGGGAAGGATGGAGAGAATGAATCAGTGGCTGAGGCAATTGCTCCTAATGATTTCAATGCCACTCTAAATTATAGTTATGATATTATCGATCGTCATGCTCTGAATGCGCCCTCCTCTGCCGAGGCTTCCGTGGAAAGCCTGGCTGCTTACTTGATAGAGCCAGACGCTAACGATCGCGAGAAGGCCAGGGCCATATTCCGGTGGATCACAGAGAATATCGACTACAACGTTGAGGTTTTTTTCAAGGGAGGCAGCGGGGCCACGAATTCAGAGGATGTTTTAAAGAGCCGAAAATCGATCTGCCATGGCTATTCCGATCTCTTCCTCTCTTTAGCCAGGGAAGCCGGTCTTGAGGCGGTAAGGATCAGAGGCTACGGGAAAGGATACGGATATGTGCCGGGCAAGAACTTCACCGGCTCTGCCAATCATGCCTGGAACGGCGTTAAGATAAACGGATCGTGGTATCTGATCGAC
>JAFGNK010000001.1 GCA_016927055.1 Methanotrichaceae archaeon
AAAATTACGGCGTGAGTGTGAGGGATAATATGAAAAAGACAATATTATTGGCGGCTCTAATTGTTCTTATTTTAGCAGCTGCAACAGGCCCGGCTTGTGCGGTAAGCACCTTCAAAGATGATCCTGCAGTCTCTTCCTGGGGGAATAACCGGCTCGACGTCTTCGTAAGGGGAACAGATAATGCCCTGTGGCACAAGTGGTGGGACGGCTCTTCCTGGAGTTCGGGCTGGGAGAACCTGGGCGGGGTTTTAACCTCTTCTCCCGGTGCAGTCTCCTGGGGACCGAATCGCATCGATGTATTTGTTAGGGGAACGGACAACGCCCTGTGGCATAAATGGTGGAACGGGGCATCCTGGAGCGGCTGGGAGTCTCTGGGCGGCGTCTTGACCTCGGCTCCGACTGTCTCCTCCTGGGCCAATAACCGGCTGGATGTCTTCGTTAAGGGCACCGATAACGCCCTATGGCATAAATGGTGGGATGGCTCTTCCTGGTCTGGCTGGGAGTCCTTGGGCGGCGTCTTGACCTCGGCACCAGCGGCAGTGTCCTGGGGACCGAATCGCATTGACGTATTCGTTAAGGGCACCGATAATGCCCTCTGGCACAAGTGGTGGGCCGGCGGCTGGAGCGGCTGGGAGTCTTTAGGTGGAGTTCTTACCTCCGCGCCCACGGTATCCTCATGGGGCAGCAACCGTCTGGATGTCTTCGTCAAGGGCACCGATAATGCCCTCTGGCACAAGTGGTGGGCCGGCGGCTGGAGCGGCTGGGAGTCTTTGGGCGGCGTCTTGACCTCGGCTCCCGGTGCCGTCTCCTGGGGAGGCAACCGCATCGATGTCTTTGTGAAGGGCACCGATAATGCCCTGTGGCACAAGTGGTGGGCCGGCGGCTGGAGCGGCTGGGAGTCTTTGGGGGCAGAAGGTGGAGCCACTTCTCCTGGTGGAGCTGCAGCCTCCCTGACAGGTGTCTGGAACTGCGATGACAGCGGGAAATACTACCTGCGACAGCTGGGCAGCACCCTGTGGTGGTATGGAGAGCGTGACCCCAATAGCCCAAGCTGGTCTAATGTGGCCAGGGGCACCATCAGCGGGAATACCATTCATCTGGATTGGACGGATGTTCCCAAGGGAAGCATAATGAGTAGCGGAATTTTGACCTTGAAGATCGTATCCAACAACGAATTGCAGGCGACGGAAAAAACGGGAGGATTCGGCGGGTCGAGATGGACCAGATAGTTTGAAGGCGGATGGCGGGGAGCGGGAACGTTTCTTTCTCGGTCCCTGCACAAAATATTTTTTTTACTGTTCGTTATTTTGTGTGGGCAAGGTGTCCATCCTATCCAATCAGATCACTTAATTGCTCTGTGTCTTCGTGACTTAGATTCCGTAACCGTGGGTTTATATAATTATCTGTAGCATCTCCAACAAAACCACAGAGGCACAGAGATAATATAACCACTGCAATTTTTCTGGCAAAGCTTTTTAGTATCATATTTCAATTATTTAGACGATGGATGATGAACAATCCGAAGACGGTTGATCAGCAAAAAGCGGACGCCTTTTTAGAGGAGTTCGTCGGCGAGATTGGCAAAGCCTACGGCAGCGAGATCGACTTCATTCTGCTCTTCGGAAGCGCAGCCCGGGGCGAGTTTGTCCTGGGAAAGAGCGACGTAGACCTGATCATTCAGGTCAAGAGCGATGCGGTCGTAAGAAGCGTGGAGCAGTTCGCCGAGCAGCTTTTCTGGCAGCTGGATGAAAAGCACGGCATGCAGTTTAAAAGGGTGGTCTCCACGGGAAAGGGTGGCAGCCTGCTGGAAGATGCCCTGAAGTTGTTGGAGAAGCAGGCCCGGCTCTATAAACCCTTTGAGGTCTTCGGGCCGGATGACATCGACTGGAGATCGGGGAAGATACAGAGGCTGGACCTCTTGCCGGGGGCAACTCTTGTCGCCAGTCAGCTCACTTTGTTCTACAAGATGAAGCATGAGGGAAGGATCCTTTTTGGCAGGGACATCCGGCCGGAGATAAAGCCGCGTTTCACCTGGTGGGAGAAGCTCAAAGCCATCTGGGCGGCGCAGAGCATCGCTTTTGCTTCTGTCATCCTGGCCCTCCTCCTGCCCCAAAAGGCCGTAGGATACGCGGTCAAGGCCCTTTTTTACGAGGTGGATTCGGTAAACATCTTTCAGAAAAACATGATTCCTTCCGGCCAGGAAAAGGTGGCGAGCTTTGCAGAAGCGTCCCAGTTCGACGAAAGGATCCTGGATGATATGCGGTTTTTCCTGGAGAGGAAGCTCGGCCTCTTGAGCGAGCAGAAGATGCAGTTCGTCCGGGAAGCAGCCATGATAAAGAAACAGGGATTTAAGGGGGGCAGGCGGGATGCTCTGCAATTTTGCCGGAGGGCTTTTTGGATAATTTGGAGCACCAACGCAGCGGTGACAATTAAATCGGGCGGCAACTTGTGATAAATAGTTTCTATAAATGTATTTGGATGATTGGTGATTGTATATCACTCACTGTTTTTCTCGTAAACCTTCTCCATCATCGCCATGGGTGATACCGAGTTCATCTCCAGCCCCAGCTCATCGGGCCCCAAACCCAGGGCGATGCCCACCAGTTGCGTCACATAAAGCACTGGTATTTCTATCTTCTCGCCCATCTTTTTCTCCAGGATCTTCTGCTTGGCGTCCAGCATGAGGTGACAGAGCGGGCACACGGTGACTATTACCTCCGCCCCCGCTTTTTTGGCCTCTTTCAAGATCCGGAAGGCGATGTCATCTGCTGCCTTTTCCTGGGGCATGAAGATAGGCCCGCCGCAGCATAAGGTCTTGAGCCGGAAGTCCACCGGCTCCGCCTGCAGATTCTTGATCAGCTCTTCCAGGACAACGGGAAATTCCGGGCTGTACTGGCCCGTAGGCCGGGTGAGCAGGCAGCCGTAGTAAGGGGCGACCTTCAGCTCCTTGAGAGGCACCACGATCCTTTCATCGTCCTCGGCCAGAGCCTCTAAGATGACATCCAGAGCATGGTGAATCTTCGCGCTGCTGTACTTCTTGTCCAGTACGGCATTCACCCTCTCCAGGGTCTCGGGCTCTTCCAGTCGCATGGCAGCAGCCCGCAGGTTGCTATAGCAGATGGAGCAGGCTGTCATGATGGGCAGGTCTGTTTGAGCCATGTTCCTGGCCGCCAGGCCCGTGGCCACCAGATCATTGGAGACGTGCGTCGCCCCGCAGCAGTTCCAGTCATCAAGCTCCTCTAGCTCGATTTCCAGAGCCCTGCAGACGGCCCGGGTGGATGTGTCCATCTCCTTTCCCGTCGATTTGGAGACGCAGCCCGGATAGTAAGCCAGCTTCATTTTTCCCTCAGCTCCTCAACGATCCTCTTGACCTCATCCCGGCCTTTGATCTTTTCAATCTCCCAGCCGATCTTGCCCCTGGGCAAAAGCTCCAGACCCATCTGCATGGACTGCACTGCCCCCTGGGGAAAGACGAGCAGAAACTCGCCTGTAAGAGCCAGCTCGGCAATCCGGCCGTAATCCTTGATCTGTTTTAAAAAGAACTGCTCGTAGTCTGCGTCCTTGCTTCGCAGCCCCTCCCGTTCAGCTATGTCTTTTAAGGCGGAGACCACCGCCTTGGGCCGAATGCCTCGGGGGCAGCGCACGGTGCAGAGAAGGCAGGAGGTGCACAGCCACAGGGTTTCATTATGCAAAGCCTCCTCTTTATTGCCCTCTAAGCAGAGCTTGATCAGTTTTCTGATGCTGGGATTCATGAGGTGCGCCGTGGGGCAACTGGCGGAGCAGGTGCCGCACTGAATGCAGGTTAATACCTCTGCCCCGGCCAGGCGCAGTACCTCTTGCTTGAACTGTTCATCCCCGGTCATTCTTGCTGCGCCTCCTCAGTGGTATCCGCTATAGCTGCCTTTGCAGCCGTTTCTGCAGCCGCGGCAGCCTTCTTGGCCTCGTCCTTTTGCAGCCTCTCAACGATCTTCTTGATAGCCACTTTGGTAGGCTCTTTCTCAAGAATTTGCCGTACCTTCGGCTTTCTCAGCAGGGGCTCCAGGGGCTTTAGGGCCTCATTCACCAGCCGCAAGAGTTCAGGATCGATCTCCGGCTTCTCAGGCGCGGGCAGAGGCTGCCGCTCTATTTCTGGCGGAGAGACGGCCCCGCTCACATCCGGTCGTTTGCGCTCTCCGGTCTTAATGGCGGAGATGGCCTGCTTCCATTCCTCGGCCCAGGGTGTATCTTTTATCTGCGTGTGCCTGACATCGGACCGCTCGACCTGGATGGCCTGGACGGGACAGGCTTTCTCACAAGCTCCGCAAAAGATGCACTGATCCTTGACCGGCGCTGCCTTTCCCCGTTCATCCACATACCAGCACTTGGCCGGGCAGACATTGAAGCAGGCCTGGCAGCCCTGGGGATCGCAGCGCACCAGGTTCTTTTCGATCAGCTTTATCTCGCCCTCAAAGGGCTTTTTGATGTCCATGGCCTCATATGGACAGACCTGAGCACATCTGCCGCAGCCGATGCACAGATCCTGGTCGATCTCGATCTTGCCCACAAACTCCTTTTCGCCCTCTGTTACCTCCAAAGGCTCGCCTTCAACTGCGATCGCCTCCTCGGGACAGATGGCCACGCACAGGCCGCAGTAGTCGCAAAGCTCCTCGTCTACCAGGAGCTGCTCGTAGGGCACCAGATCGCGGGGATCTTTTTCTTTCTCGCCTTTGTCCACCAGCAGAAAAGCCTTGCAGAATTTAGCGCATATGCCGCAAAGGTTGCATTTCTCCTGGTCAATGGCGATTTTGCCTTCTATTCCGGTGCGCAGGGGGCCATAGTCCTCCCGGGTTTTATTGAATGTGACTTTTATGGCTTTTGTGGGGCAGACAGGCTCGCAGAGCAGGCAGGGCAGGCACTTTTCATTGGGCATTGCTTCAGCCAGGAGTCTGGGATACTGCTCCTGCGTGATGAAATCCACTGCCTTTTCCGTTCCCATTGCTTTTCCTTTACTTTTTGTCTCTTCTTTCGCTTCTGTCATGTTTAGGCCTTTTCCGTTATCGTCATTCGAAAAGCTTTTGTGGGACAGAAATTGGCGCACATGCCGCAAAAGGCACAGGCATCCAGATCGATGAGCACAGGCGGCGCGTCCAGACCCTTGGCGATCTCCAGCAAGGGTCCCTCCTCCAGGGCTTTTTTGGGGCAGAGTGCCACACAGATGGAGCAGCCGACGCACTTCCTGTAATCGTAATCGAGGACTATTTCCCTCTCTTTGGTTTTTTGTTTGGCCAGGATATGGGTGTCCTCAACATCCATCTCCTTTTCAATCTCCATCAAGGCATCTGCCCCCTCTGGTTATTCGTGCCTGTCTTGCCCTTCAGCTCCGTCCCAATGGGTCCCATGGCCTTCAGCTCGCCTATAAAATCCCTGAGATCTTTGGCGTAAATCTCGCCCTCGCTGGCTGCACACCAGACGATCTTGACTCTTCCCGGATCGATGCCTATCTTCTCCAGGACGCCTTTGAGCACGTTCACTCTTTGCAGGGCCTGATAGTTGCCATCCCGGTAGTGGCATTCATCTATGCGGCAGCCTGCTATGAGTACACCATCCGCACCACGTCGCAGGGCTTCCAGGATGAAGCTCGGATCAACACGTGCCGAGCACATTACCCGGATGTTGCGGGCGTTGGTCGGGTACTGGATGCGCGAGGTTCCTGCCAGGTCAGCAGCTCCGTAGCTGCACCAGTTGCATAGGAAGGCCACAATGAGGGGAAACTCTCTCTTCACCTCTGTAGCGGCCCGCACCTGGGCCAGGATCTGCTCGTCGGAGAAGAAGCGCATGTTGATGGCATCCACGGGACAGGCGGCGGCACAGGAGCCGCACCCCTTGCAGGCTGCCTCATCCACGTAGGCCGGACTTTTCACGGATATGGCTTTTTGGAGACAGACATCGACGCACAGCTTGCACTTGATGCACTTTTCTGGGTCCACATAAGCCGAGGTGGGCTCCAGCTCCAGCACGCCTTTATGCAGGAGCTTAATGGCTTTGGCTGCTGCGCCGCTGCCCTGAGCAATGGAGATGGGAATTTCTTTGGGGCCGGAGGCGCAGCCGGCGATGAAGACCCCGTCGATGTGCGCCTCTACGGGCCTCATCTTGGGATGGGCGATCTCGAAGAACCTGTCCGGTCTTCGGGAGAGGCCGAGCAGGTTGCCCAGGACGTCAGCTTTGCTATCCGGCTCCAGTCCCACGGAGAGGACGGCCAGATCGTGCTTTACTCTCTTCAATTCGCCTGTCTGGGTGTCCTCAAAGATGAGGAAGATCTCTCCCTCCACCTCTTCGATACGGGAGACGCGGGCTCGCACGAAGTTGATGCCCAGCTTCTGAGCCCGCACGTAGAATTCTTCATATCCTTCGCCGCAGGCCCTGATGTCGATGTAGTAGATTGTGATATCTGTATCCGGATACTTTTCTTTGACAAGCTGCGCGTTTTTCAGCGAGGCCATGCAGCAAACGCGAGAGCAGTAGAGGTTGCCGACGGTCGCGTCGCGTGAGCCGACGCACTGCAGGAAGCCTATTGATTTGGCAATCTCGCTCGTGCTGGGCCTTACCACTTCGCCCTTGGTCGGCCCGGAGGCGTTGAGCATCCTCTCCATTTGCAGGGTGGTGATCACATTTCTGTACCTGCCAAAGCCGTACTCTTCCTTTCGGGTGGCATCGAAGGGCTGCCAGCCAGTAGCCACGATGATGGCACCCACATTCAGCTTGAAATCCTGGGGCTCCTGGTCGAGCTTGACGGCCTGAACGGGGCAGGCCTCCACGCAGCGGGCGCAGCCAATGCAGGCCTTGGGATCGATGCAGGCCACGAGGGGCACGGCCTGGGGGTAGGGAATGTATATGGCCTTTCTCTTGCCGATGCCAAAGTCGTACTCGCTGGGAACCTCTACCGGGCAAACTCCGGCACATTCGTTGATGCATCCCTTGCACAGCTTCTCATCAACATAACGCGCCCGGCGCACTCCGGAGACTGTGAAGTTGCCCACGCTGCCTTCCACGCCCAGGACCTCGGCGTAGGTGAAGAGAGTAATATTAGGATGATTGTATACCTCGGACATCTTGGGTCCCAGAACGCAGATGGAGCAGTCGTTGGTGGGAAAGACATCGGTGAGAAGAGCCATGTAGCCGCCTATAGTAGGTCGTCGTTCGACCAGGAAAACGTGCAGCCCGGCGTCGGCCATGTCCAGCGCGGCTGCGATTCCAGCTACGCCTCCACCGACGACCAGCACATCCTTGCTGACGGGAATGCTCTCCGGCTCCAGGGGCTGGAGGAGCGCCGCTTTGGCCACGGCCATTGCGATGAGGTCCTTTGCCTTCTCCGTGGCCATGGCCGGCTGGTCCATGTGCACCCAGGAGCACTGTTCCCGGATGTTGGCCATCTCCAGCATGTAAGGATTCAGGCCCGCTTTGGAGATGGTGCGGCGGAAGGTGGGCTCGTGCAGGCGGGGCGAGCAGGCAGCCACGACAACACGATCGATCTTAAACTCTTCAATATCCTTCTGGATCTGCTCCTGGCCGATGTCGGAGCAGGAGAACTGCAGATCGCGGGCTACGGCCACGTCGGGAAGCTTCTCGGCAAAGCTCTTCAGATCTTCCATGTTCAAGACGCCGGCGATGTTCAGGCCGCAGTGACAGACGTAGAC
Source organism: Methanotrichaceae archaeon (assembly GCA_016927055.1). Lineage (GTDB taxonomy): Archaea > Halobacteriota > Methanosarcinia > Methanotrichales > Methanotrichaceae > Methanothrix. The sequence goes on from JAFGNK010000001.1 coordinate 7,674, forward strand.
ACCTGTGGGCATGAGACTTCAGAGGAGTATGATCGCCTTAAGTCACTTAAACTTATGCCATTGAGATTGTTACTTTTTGCAGGGAAAAAAAAAGTTGAAGCTGCTCAGGGAGTTGACTTGTGCGAGATGCCAATGAGTTCGCGCCAGAGCAGTCGTGATGTGGGCACGCTGTATCCGTTTGTGACTCTATCAATTGAGGATAGCTCAAAGGAGAAACAGCATGCATCCCTATCAGGGGGAAGCCAGCTAGTGCCTGTGGGAACAACTGTAATCTCGACATATCCATCCAAATCCGCAGCAATTAGATCCTTCGTCCCGAAGAATCGATCAGAGATTATGTTGAAGCGAACCGGGTCCAAAGAGCCGTATAACTCGGATACAGCCTTATTCGTGCTCAGATCCTTTGTTGTTACCGGGGTATTTGATCCTCTGTATACATTTAGCTTATACGATTTAAGGAAGCCCTCTTTATCAACGATACGGAATTTTACGGCAAATGGCTCGTTGGCGCTTGGAATGCTGAATAATGCGCAGTCGCCCGGATCGCTTGCACCGACCGGCTTTGCATAGACGATATCGCCCGCCGAAAAGCCGTTGTCGATATACAGGCGGATTACATCATTGGCCGCAGTTACCTTCTCACCCGTCTCGTCGTAGCCCTCTATCCAGAAATCCGTCTTTCCGGCAACTGGCTGGTATATGCGAGTGTCAATCCGCAGCTTTCTGTCGCGCCAGGCATTTTGCCAATCCTGATTCACGATCTGGTTTTCTATATTCAGGTAGGACGGAGCAGGTTCTTTAGGATTGCTAGGACCGTTCACTCTCAATGAACGGGCATCCGGACCTATCTTCTCATTTTTCCAGCTACCATTCGATTGCTTCTTCGGGTGCTGGTAGTACTGGTTAACCCAGTCCCAGGGCGTCCAGGTGCTAATACCATCATGTACCTCCTCTCTCCTGTAGCGGATGGTGTAGTATTTCACTGCGGGAACTGTGTCCAGGAAGCAAGCAAAGAGGTCCACTATGCCATACCAGGCGGCATGGTTTACCTGAGGACCTGTCGAGCTGGTATTTGAGACCGTACCATCCGCATGCAGGGTATTTGGTATCAGAATGGAGATATTTCCCAGAGCCTGGATGGCGCGACCGCCCTGGCAGGCCTTACGTGGCGGCTGGAAAACATCGGACGGCAGGCAGAGGTTGATACGGCGAATATTGGGGATGTTGTAGTACGGTGCCGTCTCGTGAGCGACTCCTTCGGGGAGGCTTTCCAGGATTTGTATGATGAGATCCGGCCTGATCTCGGTTGCTACATCCTCGCTAATGCCTATATCCGTCAGTTCTTCTACAACCATTTCCACGCTCTGGGTGAACCGGAAGATGAAGTTGCCCAGCTCATCACTAGCTGTTATGCCCAGAACCGAACGGCCGCCCTCACCTGAGTATGGATCGCCCACCTTCTCAGACTCCGTGCGGTCATATTCCAGGAATCTCAGGATCATCTGGGAAGCAGGTTTTATTGTGCAGCGCCTGAAACTGTATTTGTCCTTTATTTTGGCCAAAGTGAGCCTATCCTCTTTTGCCAGAATGGCCGATTTCTGCAATGTGCCGGAAATTAAGGAGAGACCTGTCCTCTGATCCTGGAGAACTGATTCATCTTTGCCGGAACTGATATTCGTTTCCAGATTCAACCTCTGATCATCCCTCTGGATTACGGAAATGCCCGGTTCGTCGGGAAGGCCTGTCGGAATCATAAGTGGACGGAACGGCCCTGGATCCGGATCAGGGATAGGGCGATGCAATAAGGGCCTTATTCGTAATGGATAAAGTCTCTTTAGGATTTCAAGGATTTTCTGATCGGAAAGCAGCTCTTTCAGATATTCCAGGGAATCGATTACAAGATAAGACCTCGGAAAACATGGATTGAAGCGGCACAGACCGCTGTAAGTTCTTATGGTACCATAGACGATATGATCCCATTGTGTGATTATCGCGGTGCAAGTCAGCACGAAATCGTTAAAATCATCATCACCGGCAGAGTCGTCGGTCTGTATGTCAAATTGGAACTGGTCGCCCGAAGCCTTGAAATTGGCCAGACGATGACGGGATGCCATCCATCCAGTGGATCCCGGTGGATTGAATTCAACCGTTATTCCCCATTGATCTCCGTTTACAAGAATTGGGCCACTTTTCTTATCGTATTTTCCATCTACTCCATTGCTGGATCCATTAATCCGGAACCTCTGTGGCCATGCAGCGTTCTCTGATTTGAAAGAGACTGTCCATAGGCCTTGCATTCCAATTGTCAAAGATCTTACCTCCGTTGTGCAAAATTAAGCTCCTCTAATCTTAGTCTCGCAAAATATAAATTTTTCTATTATGCTAGAAAGTTGGACATATTCGTTAATTACTCAGTATTATTGATCAGTAACATATATTAGGAAATAAAATTGTTTGCAACGGTTTCATCATATTGGTGAGTTAGCTTTTATTAGAGAGAAGATGAAAAGAAGCATAGATGATCTCCAAAGTCTACATCTCCCACAGTGCTGCTGACGAAGATATGGCCCTGCAGCTCTCCCTCTCCCTCTGGCGGGTGGGCCTGGAAAGCTATGTGGCTCTCTATAATCTGTCGCCTGCCATCTCTTTAGCTGAGCGCGTTTCTTTTGGCCTGCATAACTGCGAGTGTATGGTAGTCCTGCTGACCAAAAAGGGCTCCTCTTCCCCCCAGGTCTGCCAGGAGATCGGCCTGGCCCGGGGGCTGGATCTGCTCATCATACCTCTGCAAGAAGAAGGTGCAGAGCTTCCCTTCCTTATCGAGCACCTGCGGCCCCAGGTTTTCCGGGAGGAGAAATATGCCGATGCCATAGGCCTGCTCATCAAGACACTGCGGGAGCTGTCCCGGCTGGAGTGGCTGAAGGTGACCTGTCCCAAATGCGGGGAGGAGATGACTCAGTACCTCACGCCCCAGGAGGAGGTGGA